>JAEZSU010000015.1 GCA_023421635.1 Actinomycetes bacterium
GGCAGGCGGGCGACGACGACCGGCGCCGGGCCGACTACCTGACCGCGCTCGACGAGCAGCTGACCGCGCGGGGCGCGGCGGGCGGCGACGCCGACGCCGCCGGTCTGCGCGCGGCGCTGACCGAGGCGTGCGCCACCCTCGACACGGAGGTGCGCGGCGGCCTCCCCGACGGCGGGATCCTGGAAGGCACGGCGGTGGAGATCGATCCTTCCGGCCGGCTCGTGGTGCTCGCCGCGGGCGTGCGCACGCCCGTCGCGGCCGGCGACGTCACGCATGTGCGCTGACGAGGCCCCGCGTGTGTGCGCGCCGGTGTCGGCGCCGCACTGCACAATGGACCCATGACCCAGCCGACCTCGCTCGGGCGGCCGCTCACCCCGGCCCCCGGTGCACCAGCGCCGGAGCGCCGCGTCGCCCGGGTGCGGCCGCATGCGCGCCGGCTGTTCTGGTCCGCCCTGGTGCTCATCGCCGTCGCCGCGGCGACCGGCTACGGGCTCGGCAACCTGCCCGATCCCTTCGAGGACTGGATGCTGCTCGCCGCAGCGGCGGCCGTCGTCCTCCTGCTGGTGGTGACGCCGTTCCTCGCCTGGTCGACCCACACCTACACGATCACCACGCGCCGGGTCATCGAGCGCAGCGGGTTCCTCGGCCGGATGCAGCGCGAGCTCAGCCACGTGCGCGGCTACACGATCACCCTGCGTCGCGGTCCGCTGCAGCGGCTGTGGGGTGCCGGGACCCTCGTGCTCGACGACGGCCTGGACGGGCGGCTGGTGCTGCGGAACGTCCCGCAGGTGCAGCTCGTGCACGAGGTGCTGGTGGACCAGGTCGAGGTGAGCCAGATCCTCGCCCACCGCGACGCGCAGCCGCTTCCGCCCGCGCAGCCGCTCACCGAGGTCTGACGTGGCGCTGCCGGATGGTCACCGTGTGAGCCGCGGTCCGTGGTCGCGCCGACGCTCCACGCTCGTTTCGCGGCGCGCGTGAGGCGCGGCGTCCACGATCCCTGCGCAAAACTCAGGACCGTTCGCTCCGCGCGTGCAGAACCCGCGGCATTCAGGGGCATGTCCCGCATCCGTCCTGCCTTCTGCACGGCGCGCGGACAGCAGCCGTGTTGCAGTGCCCGCGCAGGAGCCGCTGCTGGCATCCGCAGCCGTGGGGGAGAATGGGCGAGGCGAAGGGAGCCAGGCATGACGGTGCGCGTCGGTGTGATCGGTGGAGGGCAGCTGGCCCGGATGATGATCGCGCCCGCGATCGAACTCGGACTCGTGCCGTGCGTGCTCGCCGAGGAGCCGGGCATGTCCGCGGCGCTCGCCGCGACCGCGACCGGCGACTACCGCGATCTCGGCACCGTGCTGGCCTTCGCGAAGACGGTCGACGTCATCACGTTCGATCACGAGCACGTCCCGCAGCCGGTGCTGCGTGCCCTCGTCGACGCCGGCGTACAGGTGCATCCCGGACCCGACGCGCTCCAGTACGCGCAGGACAAGCTCGTGATGCGCCGCAAGCTCGCCGAACTCGGCCTGCCCCAGCCCGACTGGGCGGCGGTGACCGACGCCGACGGGCTGCAGGCGTTCCTGGACGACCACGGCGGCCGTGCCGTGGTGAAGACCCCTCGCGGCGGCTACGACGGGAAGGGCGTGCGGGTCGTCGAATCCGCCGCGGACGCCGCCGACTGGTTCACCGCCCTCGCTGAGGACGCCAACGGCGGGGAGCTGCTCGTGGAGGAGCTGGTCGGGTTCACCCGCGAGCTCGCGCAGCAGGTCGCGCGTCGCCCCTCCGGCGAGCTGGCCGTGTACCCGGTCGTGGAGACCGTGCAGCGCGGCGGCGTCTGCGCCGAGGTCGTTGCCCCCGCGCCGCGTGCGGCGGGCCTCGTCGCCGAGGAAGCCGGACGGATCGGCATCGAGGTCGCCGAGGGGCTCGGCGTCACCGGGATGCTGGCGGTCGAACTCTTCGAGACGACCGACGAGCGCGTGCTCGTGAACGAACTCGCGATGCGTCCGCACAACAGCGGGCACTGGACCCAGGACGGCGCGGTGACGAGCCAGTTCGAGCAGCACCTGCGCGCGGTCACCGACCTGCCGCTGGGGTCGACCGCACCGCTCGCGCCGTGGACCGTGATGGTCAACATCCTCGGCGGTCCCGCGGAGGGCACGCTCGAGGACCGCTTCGAGGTCGCGATGGACGGTCACCCGCAGGCGAAGGTGCACACCTACGGCAAGGCGCCTCGCCCCGGCCGGAAGGTCGGGCACGTGAACGTCTCGGGCAGCGACCTCGACGACGTCGTGTCCGAGGCCCGCGCCGCGGCCGCCGCGTTCGACTGAGCGCACCGGGCCCGGTGCCGCTGCGCCGAGTCAGCATCCGTTCCGCCGGTGCGCACCTCATCGGATGCGCATTCACGAAACGGATGCGCACTCACGAACGGCTGCGTACGCGGACGTGAGCGACGGACCGATGGATGCGGCTGCGTGCCGTTGCGGCACACACGCAGGTGACACCCCTACTCTTGACGGGTGACCGGCCCACTGCACTCCTCCGACACGCCCCTCGTCGGCGTCGTCATGGGTTCCGATTCCGACTGGCGCGTGATGGCGGCGGCGTCCACGACGCTGACCGACTTCGGCATCGCCCATGAGGTCGAGGTCGTCTCCGCCCACCGCACCCCGGACAAGCTCGTCCGCTACGGCCGGGAGGCGCGGGAGCGCGGACTGCGGGTCATCATCGCGGGTGCCGGCGGTGCCGCGCACCTGCCAGGCATGCTCGCCTCGGTCACCGCGCTGCCGGTCATCGGCGTGCCGGTTCCGCTGGCCATCCTCGACGGGATGGACTCGCTGCTGAGCATCGTGCAGATGCCGGCCGGCATCCCGGTCGCCACCGTCTCCATCGGCGGCGCGACGAACGCGGGCCTCCTCGCCGCGCGCATCCTCGGCGCCGCCGACCCCGTGCTCGCCGATCGCGTCGAGGCGCACGCGCGCGAGCTCGAACTCGCCGTCGAGGAGAAGAACCGCCGGCTGAAGGAATCGCTGTGAGCACCAGCACGGCACCGCGCGCGCGACGCGTGGCCCCGGCCGCATCCGTGGTCAACCCGTACCCGCTGCGCTACCCCGACAGCTCCTCGCCGTCGGTCATGGGCCGTCGCGCCTGGTGGCTCATCGTCCTCAACCTGCTCATCCCCGGCTCCGCGCAGGTGCTCGCCGGCAATCGCCGCCTGGGCCGGATCGGACTCGGCGCCACCATCGCCATGTGGATCCTGGCGATCCTCGTCGGGGCCACCTTCGTGTTGTGGCGCGGGGCGTTCCTCGTCATCGCCACGAACTGGCTCGCGCTGCTGGTCGCGCAGGGACTGATGTTCGCCTATGCCGTGCTCTGGGCGGTGCTGACCCTCGACGTGCTGCGCCTGGTGCGCCTGGTGCGCCTGCGGCCCGCCACCCGCGTCGCCGCGGCCCTCGTCGCTGTCGTGTGCATGCTGCTCAGCTCCGGCGGTGCGGTCTACGCGGCCGGTCAGGTGGGCGTCGCGCGCGACGCGATCGGCGACGTGTTCACCCAGACGGGACCTGCGGTGGCCCCGGTCGACGGCTACTACAACATCCTGCTGCTCGGCGCCGACAGCGGCGAGGGCCGCGATTCGATGCGGTACGACTCGATCTCGGTGGTCTCGGTCAACGCCGACACCGGCGCGGTCACCATCTTCGGCATCCCGCGGGACATGCCGTACGCCCCGTTCGCGCCCGGACCGATGCAGGACCTGTACCCCGACGGCCACACCGGGTACGCAGACAGCACGTGCGGCTGGGGGAGCGGCATCAACCAGCTGCGCACCGAGGTCGAGGTCTGCCGGAACGGCGAGGATCTCTACCCGGATGCGGTCGCGGCCGGCTCCGAGCCGGGCATCGAGGCGACGAAGGACGCCGCCGAAGGAGTGCTCGGCATCCAGATCCCGTACTACGTCTTCATCGACATGGACGGCTTCGCCGCGCTGATCGACGCGCTCGGCGGCGTGGACATCACGGTCGATCAGGCGCTCCCGGAGGGCTGGGGCCCGACCTACGACGGTCAGCCGGCGGAGGAGTGGGCGACAGGCTGGATCCAGGCCGGTCCGCAGCACATGGACGGCGACACCGCGCAGTGGTATGCGCGGTCCCGCTACACCACGAGCGACTGGGACCGGATGGAGCGCCAGCGGCGCCTGCAGGAGGCGATCCTCGCGCAGTTCAACCCGGCGAACGTGCTCACCCGGTTCCAGGAGGTCGCCGCGGCCGGCACACACTTGGTGCAGACCGACATCCCGCAGTCCATGCTCGGGTACTTCGTCGACCTCGGCATCAAGGCCAAGGAGCAGCCGCTGCAGACGCTCGACCTGGTGCCGGCCAACGGGATCGACGACCGGGACCCGGACTACCCCTACATCCACGAGCTCGTGCAACAGCTGCTGCACCCGCCGACGCCGACCGCCACGCCGACCCCCTGACCGGCCCGGGTGCTTCCCAGGGTCGCCGCCCCCCGTCTCGTTAGGCTCGCTTCATGGTCGTCTCTCTCCGCGTCGTGCTGGACCAGCTCACC
>JAEZSU010000042.1 GCA_023421635.1 Actinomycetes bacterium
GGGCGAGGACGGATGGTCGCCGAACCACACCTCCGCCTCGGGTGTCCCTGGGGCATCTCGGCCCTGCAGGGCGGCGATGCGCGTGGTCGACCCCCACGCGTAGTCGCGGGGGGCGTTTCCGATGGGCGCGAGCACGCCACCAGCCTAAAGTGCGCGCGGGATACGCTGTGGGCATCATGGCACTGCACTCCAAGCATCCGGCGTGGCCGGTGCCGGTCGCACCGGAACGCGAACGGACAGGGCACCTCCTGCGTCGCGCGTGGTGCGTGTTCGTGATCTTCCTGGCGATCACCGGGGTCGGCTGGGTGCAGGCGTTCGGCACCGCGGTGGCGGGCGGGATCCTGCTCCTCTCGGGCCTCGTGTCGACCGTGGTGTGGCTCAGCGTGCGACCGCCCCTCAACGGCAGGCGCCTGCCGTGGTTCGTACTCGCATACGTGCTCTGGGCCGCGCTGTCCCTGCTGTGGTCCGCGTGGCCGGCCGCCACGCTCCTCACCTGGCCGCTGCTGGCGGTGACGACCCTGCAGGGGCTGTTCGTGGCGGCGATGCTGACCTGGCGCGAGCTCGTCGCGGCGCTCGCGTCCGCGCTGCGGTGGGCGCTCGGGCTCTCCCTCCTGTTCGAGCTGAGCGTGTCGCTGTTCGTGCAGGCACCGCTCCTGCCCGGGTTCCGGCTGCGCGAGCCGGGCGTCGACTACGACCCGATCGAGTACTGGTCGCGCGACAACCTCTTCGACGGCGGCCGCATCCAGGGCGTGTTCGGCAACGCGAACCTGCTCGCCGGGGTCGCCGTGCTCGCGCTCATCGTCTTCGCCGTGCGGTTCGCGGCCGACCGGCGCCGACGCGCGGTGGAGGCCGTCTGGCTGCTGGTGGCGCTCTTCCTCCTCGTGCGGGCCGGCTCCGCGACGGCATATCTGTCGGTCCTCGCGATCCTCCTCGTCCTCGGAACGGTCCTGCTCATGCGCACCGTCCGGCATGCGGGCGGGCGGACGAAGTACTACCTGCTGTACGCGCTCGTCGGCCTCGGCGGCGCCGCCGCGCTGTGGTTCGGCCGCGACGCGATCTTCACGGCGCTCGGGCGCTCGGCCGACCTCACCGGCCGGGAACGCATCTGGCAGGCCGTCGCCGAGCGTGCCGCCGAGCATCCGCTCATCGGCTGGGGCTTCTCCACCCCGTGGATCACGTCGGACCCGGCGTTCGACGGCTGGATCGTCGATCACGGGCAGAGCGTGCAGCAGGCGCACGACATGTGGCTGGACGTGTCCATGCAGCTGGGGGCCGTGGGCCTCGTGCTCCTCATCGGCATCTACGTCTCCTTCATCTGGCGCGCCTGGTTCTTCGCGATCGACCGGCCGCGGTGGGACCTTCGCGCGGACCGGCCGTACTCGCCGCTCACGCTCCTGCCGACCCTGGTGGGGACGCTGCTGCTCGTGCAGGGCATCACCGAGTCCGGTCCGCTGCTGCTATGGGGCTGGCTGCTCGTCGTGGCGCTCGGGATGAAGATCACGCAGGCGCCGCTCGTCGGCGTCGGCCCGGCCGAGCAGTCCGCGGCGCTCGAACGCGGCGAAGCGGTGACGACGCCATGACCGACGCCGGCCCGCGCGGCGCGTGGCCGCCGGCACTGGTCGAGCTGCTGCGTTCGGCGGCGTTCGCCCGCGCCTTCGCGCTGACCACGGTCGGCGCCGCGTTCGCGGGCTTCACCCTCGAGCGGATCACGAGCCACGTCACCTACATCTCCGTGATCGCGGGCCTGTGCGTCCTGGCGGTGGCCATGCTCATCGCCCGGCGGCGGGAGCTGTCGATCCTGCGGCTCGCGCCGACCTCGCTCCTGATCTTCCTCGCCTGGGCGCTGGTGAGCGTCATCTGGACCAGGGACGCGCCGAAGACGCTGCTCGGCTGGATCGGCACGGCAGCGTTCGCGCTGCTCGCGGTGGCGGTGGCGCACGTGCGCGACACGCTGCAGACCGCGCGCACCCTGGGCGATGTGTTCCGCTGGCTGCTGTCGATCTCGCTGGGGCTCGAGATCCTCGCGGGCATCCTGTGGGACACGCCCATCCCGCTGCTCGGCATCAGCGGCTCGATCACCGAGCTGGGCCCGGTGCAGGGCGTCTTCGGCACCCGGAACGCGCTCGGCTTCGTCGCGGTGATCGCGCTGATCACGTTCCTGGTGGAATGGCGGACCGCCTCGGTGCGGCCGGGACTCTCGGTGTTCTCGGTGGTCCTCGCGGGCGTCCTCGCCGTCCTCTCCGACTCCCCCACGGTGCTCGTCATCGGCGTCGTGGTCGCGGTGGCGGCCACGGCCCTCGGGCTCGTGCGACAGGCGCCGCCCGGCGGTCGCACGGTCCTCCAGTGGACCCTCGGGGCAGCGCTCCTGCTCGCCCTCGCCGTGCTCTACGTCGCGCGCGGCCCGGTGGTCGCCTTCCTCGGCGCGGGCTCCGACTTCTCCAACCGGGCGACGTTGTGGTCGCCGATCCTGGACTCCGTCCGCTCCTACCCGGTGCAGGGCTGGGGGTGGTACGGCCCGTGGCCCGGCAGCGAGTTCCCGTTCCTCGCCATCAACGTCTCACTCCGGCAGGACCACGCCTCCGCGCTGAACGCGTACTTCGACGTGCTGCTGCAGCTGGGGTGGCTCGGCCTGCTGCTGTTCGTCTTCCTCTGCGGCTTCGCGCTGGTGCGGTCCTGGCTGGATGCCAGCGAACGCCGGGCGATCGTGTACACCTGGACCCCGCTGGTGGTGATCACGCTCCTCGTCGACTCGATGTTCGAAAGCTTCACCCTGCACTCCTTCGGCTGGTTCATGCTCGTGCTGTGCGCCACCCGCGCGGGACTCTCCAGGTCGTGGCGGGAGCGCG
>JAEZSU010000053.1 GCA_023421635.1 Actinomycetes bacterium
GCTCACGAGCCTGCCGGGCATCGGCCCGTGGACCGCGGCCGAGACCCGGATCCGCGCCTTCGGGGACCCGGATGCGGTGAGCGTCGGCGACTACCACCTCGCCCACGAGGTGGGTCACGCGTTGGCCGGGCACCGCACCGACGACGACGGGATGCTGGCCCTGCTCGCCCCCTGGACGGGGCACCGGCAACGGGTGATCAGGCTCCTCGCGCTGAGCGGCGTGCACGAGCAGCGCCGCGGCCCACGGCTCCACCCCGAGGATCACCGCGCCCGCTGAGCGTCACCACACCGTTGTGCCCTCCCGCGCGGCGGCGCACACTGGCCGTGCGGCCTCGCACCCGCGACGCCGACGTCGACCCGGGGAGTGCGCATGCTGAGACTCAACCCCTACCTCTCGTTCCGCCGGGAGGCCCGCGAAGCCATGGAGTTCTACCGGTCGGTACTCGGCGGGGAACTGCACATCAGCACGTTCGAGGACTATCCGGACGACACCCTGCCCGATGCGGACCGCGACCTCGTGATGCACGCCATGCTCGTCACCGACGACGGCCTCGTGCTCATGGGATCGGACACGCCCAGCGTGATGCCGTACACGGCGCCCGCGGGGATCACCGTGTCGCTCTCGGGCGACGACGCGCTGCAGCTGCAGCACCTGTGGGACGCGCTCGCGGACGGCGGCACCGTGACCCTGCCGTACCAGACCCCGCCCTGGGGCGGCACGTTCGGGATGCTGATCGACCGGTTCGGGGTGCCGTGGATGGTCGCCGCGGAGGCCTGAACGCCCCTACGCTGTTCGCATGACGACATCCCGAACCGGCTGGCCGCGCGGCCGCACCACCTGGCTTCTCGGCACCGTGCTGCTGTTCGCCGGCGGAATCCTCGTCGGCATCCTGCTCGGGAGCCTGTGGACGGGTGTCGTGGTCGCGCTCGCGGTCTCGGTGGGCTGGCTCATCGCCTACGAGTCCTGGCGCGGCCGGAACGTCGGGGTGTACGACCGCGACGACGACGGCGCGCAACTGTGAGGATCGCCGTCGCCGGCGGCACGGGCCTGCTCGGACGGAAGATCGTCGCCGAGGCGGAACGGCGCGGGCATGAGACGACCGTGCTCAGCCGTGCGCGCGGAGTCGATGTGGCGACCGGCACCGGCGTGGCGGCCGCGCTCGACGGCGCCGACGTGCTCGTGGACGCCCTGAGCGTCGACACGCTCCAGCCCGACACCGCGGTGGACTTCTTCGAACGCACCACCCGCGCCCTCCTCGACGCGGCCGCGGCCGCACGGGTGTCGCACCACCTCGCGGTCTCCATCGTCGGGGTCGACCGCGCGCCGCACGGCTACTACGCGGGGAAGGCCGCGCAAGAGCGGCTGGTCGCCGCATCCGAGGTGCCGTGGACGATCCAGCGGGCGACGCAGTTCCACGAGTTCGCCCAGCAGATGTACGCGCGGGCGAAGATCGGCCCGATCCACATCGCGCCGCGGATGCGGACCCAGCCGGTCGCCGCGGACGAGGTCGCCGCGCGGGTGGTCGAGGTCGCCGAGGGCGGCCCGGTCGGGCGGGCTCGCGACCTCGCAGGGCCGCGGGAGGAATCCCTCGCGGACATGGTGCAGCGGTACGCCCGCCGCATCGGCACGCGGCTGCCGGTGCCGGCGGTGTCGTTGCCCGGGGCGTTCGGCCGGGCGCAGCGCGGGGGGCTCCTCCTCCCGGATGCCGACGCCGACCGCGGCGTCACCACCTTCGACGAGTGGCTCGCCGCGCGCTGAGATCGCTCAGAACTCCTCGTGGGTGTCGGGGTCGCCGTCCCAGAGCCGCCCGCGCTCGAGCGCCGAGATCGCGGCCACCTCGTCCTCGGCGAGCGAGAACCCGAACACGTCGGCGTTCTCGCGCTGCCGCGACGGATCCGCCGACTTCGGGATCGGGGTCGACTGCAGTTCGACGTGCCAGCGCAGCACCGCCTGGGTCGGGCTGACGTCGTGCCGCGCGGCGATGTCGAGGATCACCGGCTCGGTGAGCAGTTCGCTCCGCCGGGCGAGCGGGCTCCAACTCTCGGTGCGGATGCCGTTCCGCTCGTGGAACGCGCGCAACGCCCCCTGCGGGAAATAGGGGTGCAGCTCGACCTGGTTCACGGCGGGGACGACCCCGGTCTCCTCGATGAGCCGGGTCAGCATCGCCTCGGTGAAGTTGGAGACGCCGATGCTGCGGACCAGCCCCTCCTCGCGGAGCTCGATCATGGCACGCCAGGTCTCGAGCCAACGGTCCACGCTCGGGTTCGGCCAGTGGATGAGGTACAGGTCGATGCGGTCGAGGCCGAGCCGCTCGAGCGAGCCGTGGGCGCTCGCGCGCGCCTCGTCGTAGCCGTGGTCGCGACCGGGGAGCTTCGTGGCGACGAGGAGGTCGTCGCGGTCCAGGCCGCTCCGGCGCACGGCCTCACCCACCTCCCGTTCGTTCTCGTAGTTGACCGCGGTGTCCAGCAGCCGGTACCCCGTCCCGATCGCGGCGACGATGGCATCCGTCCCCTCGGGGCCGGTGAGCTTGTAGGTGCCGAGGCCGAGCTCGGGGAAGGCGGTGCCGTCGTTCAGGGTGACCGTGGGGATGGTGGGCATGCCTCCATCCTGGACCGCCGTGTCGGCGCGCGCGAGCACTGGGTCAGCGTCGCGGCGTGCCAATAGGATGACCGCATGACCGATGCCTCGCTCCCGAAGATCGAGACCGCACCGCCGGGCAGTGCCGCACTGCAGCTGATCGGCCTGCAGAAGCGGTTCGGCGACAAGGTCGCCGTCGACAACCTCGACCTGACGGTGCCGACCGGCTCGTTCTACGGCCTCGTCGGCCCGAACGGCGCGGGCAAGACCACGACCCTGTCGATGGCCACCGGCCTGCTCCGCCCCGACGGCGGGACGGCGCTGCTCCACGACGTGGACGTGTGGGCGCACCCGGTCGAGGCGAAGGCGATGATCGGGAACCTCGCCGACGGGGTGCGGCTGTTCGACCGGCTCACCGGCGAGCAGCTCATCACCTACACCGGCATGATGTTCGGCCTCGAGCGCGACGAGATCGCCCGCCGCACCGCCGACCTGCTGAGCCTCATGGACCTCGGCGAAGCGGCGGGCACCGCCGTCGTCGACTACTCCGCGGGGATGACCAAGAAGGTGGCGCTCGCCTGTGCACTCGTGCATGCGCCGCGCGTGCTCGTGCTGGACGAGCCGTTCGAGTCCGTCGATCCGGTCTCGGCCGCGAACATCGAGGACGTGCTGCGCGGCTATGTCGCCAGCGGCGGCACCGTGATCGTGTCGAGCCACTCGATGGACCTCGTCCAGCGCATGTGCGACCACGTCGCCGTCATCGCGAACGGCCGCGTGCTCGCCGCCGGCACGGTCGACGAGGTGCGCGCCGGACAGAGCCTGCAGGACCGTTTCGTCGACCTCGTCGGCGGCCGTCACCGTTCGGAGGGGCCGGAGTGGTTGCGACTCTCCTGAGGCTGCGGTTCCGGGTCCTCGGGAACCAGCTCACCTCCAGCGTCTGGCAGCTCATCGGGTTCATCCTCGGGATGCTGTGGGCGGCGTTCGCGCTGCTGCTCGTGTGGGCGGGCGTCATCGCGGTCGGATTCGCCGGCCTCGACGTGCTGCGGCTCGTGGTGACCGGCGGCGGCGCCCTGCTGCTCCTCGGCTGGACGCTCGGCCCGGTGCTCGTCGCCGGGGTCGACACCACGCTCGACCCGGACAAACTCGCGCCCTTCCCCATCTCCACCGACCGCATGATGGTGGCGCTCACCGCGGCGGGTCTCACCGGCATCCCCGGCATCGCCACGGCGGCCGGCGCCCTGTCGGTCGTCGGCGGCTACCTGCACTGGCCCCTGGCCGCGCTCGCCGCGCTGATATGTGTGCCGGTGGGCGTCCTCACCTGCGTCATCGCGTCGCGCCTCATCGCCGCGCTCATGCGCGGCGCGGGGGGTAACCGCCGCATCCGGGAGCTGGTCGGGGGCATCGCCTTCCTCCTCGTGATCCTCATCGGGCCGATCTTCGCCGGTGTCTCGGGCCTCATCCGTGCCGGGGTGGATTCCGGCCCCGACCCGCTCGCGCAGCTGCAGGGCGTCGTCGCCGCGGTGTCGTGGACCCCGCTCGCCGCCGCCTGGGCGGTGCCTGGCGAGATCGCGGCCGGCGCCTGGCTCGCCGCCCTCGGCAAGTTCGCGGTGGCGGTCGCCACCCCGGCGCTGCTGTGGTGGCTCTGGCGTCGCATCCTCGTCGCCTCCCAGGGCGCACCGGTGCGGCAGAGCAGCCGACGGGTGAAGTCCGGCAAGCTCGGCTGGTTCGGCCGGCTCCCCACCGGCGCGACCGGCGGCTCGTGGGCGCGGTCGCAGACGTACTGGCTGCACGACCCCCGCTACCTGCGCCAGCTCCTGGTCGTGCCGATCTTCCC
>JAEZSU010000068.1 GCA_023421635.1 Actinomycetes bacterium
CCGGTGAACGACAGCGAGTCGGAGCCCATCTGGGCGGGCGGCTGCGTGAACACGGGTGCGGCGTCGTCCGGCACCGCCTCGACCGGTTCCTCAGTGGCCTCCTCGGTGGGCGCCTCGGGCACCGGCGCCGGGGCGGGCTGCTCCTCGGGCTCGGCCGCCGTCTCGCTCGGTGTGGGCGTGGGTGTGGGCGTGGGCTCGGGTGTCGCCTCCTCGGTGTTGCACTCCCAGATCCGGGGGATGGGGATGCAGAACGCCGCGGCGGGTGCGGAACTCGGCGCCGCGGCCGCGCCGGAGAGCCCGGATGCTGCGACCAGGCCCGCCACGAGCACCGCTGCGGCGCGGGTGGTCCGGCTCACGGTGACTCCTCCTCGGGGTCGGGCGCCGCCTCCTCGGCGGCCCGCGGCAGCCACGAGACCGCCACGATGCCGCCGACGGTGCTCAGCAGCATCCCGAGGAAGAACCCGCCGAGGTTCACGCCCACGAGCGAGTACACCGCCACCGCGAGCGCGATGACACCGTAGAAGACGCGGTGCGCAGGCATGGCGATGAGGAGGATGCCGAGCAGCACCAGCATGAGCGGGATGACGGTGGCCTGCAGCCCCTCGATGCCGAGCTGGATGTGGAGGTTGCCGACGTCGAGCTGGCTCGATGCGAACATCTCCACACCGCCGAGCGCGACGAGGATGCCGCCGACGAACGGCCGGCCGTGCCGCCACGCACGGAACCGCGCGCGCCTCGTGGACGGCGCCGCGCGGTGACGTCCCGCGGTGCCGTCGCGCTGGCGCCCGTGGGTCAGAAGCACGTCTCGCCGTCCGTCAGCTCCAGCGTCATCCCGTTGAGGGTGAACACCGAGGCCTGGGTGCTCCACGCGGACTGCTGCAGGTTCGTGATCGTGACGGTGTCCGCATCCTGCGCGAAGTCGCCCGCGCTGCCCTTGGCGTCGGTGTTCACGGTCGACGCGTCGACACCGATGCGGATGTTGCTGAAGGAGGAGTCGCCTCGAAGCCCCGTCATACCCAGCTGCAGGTCGGATGCGGTCGCGGGGTTGCCGCCGCCGCCCGCCTTGATGAGCACCCCGACGGTCCCGAGCGGGGTCTCGGTGACGACGGACTGGCAGAGGTCGGTGAGCGTCGCGGACTTGATGTTCGCGATCGCGACGGCGTGCTCGCCGCCGGCGGTGTCCTGCGTGACGCCGCCGTACTGCGAGAAGCCGGTGCCGTCCAGGCGTGAGGCGCTGATCTGGAACTGGCTGCCGGACACGGCGAACGACACGGGCACGGCGCCCTGTGCGACGCCGCCCATGAGGGTGCCGGCGACGACGGCGACGGGGATCGCGGCGAGTGCGACGCGGCCGCCGCGGGAACGGGTGAGGGTTCGGAACTTCATCGGTCCTCCGGGGATGCGGGACGGCCACAGCGCCGTCGTCCTCCGAGGCTAGATCTCGTTGACAGTCGGTCAATAGGACGTGAGAGGAGTCTCATCGCCGCCTCCTCAACGGGCGGGCACCCTGCCCGCGCGCGGTCGGCACCGTAGGGTCGAAGCGTGGAGGGCGAACGGCGACGGCGGCTCACGCCGGACGAGCGGCGCACGCAGCTGCTCGCGCTCGGGGTGTCGTTCCTCGCCGACCGGCCGCTGGACGAGCTCACGATCGAGGAGCTGTCGGCGCGCGCGGGGGTGTCCCGCGGGCTCGTCTTCCACTACTTCGGCACCAAGCAGGGGCTTCACCGCGCGGTCGTCACGGCGGCGGGCGCGAGCATGCTCGCCTCGTCCGAACCGCGCAGCGACCTGCCCCCGCTCGAGCGGCTGCACGACACGCTCGAGCGCATCGTCGCGTTCGTGCGCGAGTACCGCGGCACCTTCTACTCCCTCGTCCGCGGCGTCGCCAGCGGCGACCCGGTCGTGCGCACCGTCGCCGACGGCACCCGCGACGTGCACGCCGGACGCATCATCGGCGTCTTCCTCGAGCTCGGGGTGCCGGACACGCCGCTCCTGCGGGTCGCGTTGCGGTCGTGGATCTCCTTCGCGGAGGAGGTGCTCATCGAGCTGGCGCTGGAGACGGATGCCGATGCCGAGGAGATCGTCGGCTTCCTCGAACGCAGTGCGCGCGGCGTCGTCGCCGCGACCGTGGACCCGGTCGGCTGACCGCGCATCGCGTCAGGAGGTCGCGGAGCGCTCCATGAGCCGCCAGGGGCCGCCGCGGAGCGGGCTCAGGGTCGCGACGAGGTAGACGAGCGCCGCGACGAGGAACGTGGTGGTGAGTCCCCACGCCTCCGCGGCGACGCCGCCGAGAGCCGCGCCCACCGGCATCCCCGCCCATGCGCCCGCGGTGATGAGGCCGAGCACTCGTGCCCGCATCCTCGACGGGATGCGTTCGAGCTCGACGGCGCCGAGGATCGGGTTGATCGCGCCGGCCGCGAACCCGGCGATGATCGAGACCGCGACGATCCACCCGGTGCCGAGCCCGAACGCCGGGGCGAACAGCGACGCGCCCGCGGCGGTGAAGCAGAGGACGAACGGGATGCGGCGGGGGAGCCGGTGCGCCACGAGGCCGAACAGGACGCTTCCCGCGAGTGCCGCGCCGCCGAACGCGGCGACGATGAATCCGAGCGAGGCTGCGCCGTCGAGCCGGGTGGCCGCGTACAGCGGCATGAGGGTCGCCGACCTGGCCGCGTCGAGCGTGTTCGTGACGAGGACGAGCAGCACGATGCCGCGCAGGAGCGGGTCGCGCACGATGAAGCGGAACCCCTCCCGCAGGTCGCCGAGGTAGGTCGAGGGCTCGGGTGCCACCGCGTCGGGGGCTCGCACCAGCGCGGCGGTGAGCGCCGCGGCCGCCACGAACAGCGCCGCCGTGGTGAACAGCGCCGGTGCCGGACCGAGCGTCGCCACCAGCACGGCGGCGATCGGCGCGCCGAGGAGTGAGGCGGCCCGGGTGGCCCCGTCGAGGAACCCGACCGAGCGTTCGAGCGGGACGCCCGCTTCGATCGAGAGGCCGGGGACGAGCACGCGCCGCGCGGTCTCGCCGGGGGTGTCCAGTAGCCCGCCGAGGAAGCCGAGCACGACCAGCAGCGGGAACGACGAGACGTCGAGGAGCGTGGCCGCCGGGATGAGCGCGATCGTCGCGCCGCTGATGAGATCGGCCCCGACCGACGAGCGGACGGCGCCGATCCGGTCGACGAGCACGCCGCCGAACGGTCCGCCGATGATGATCGG
>JAEZSU010000070.1 GCA_023421635.1 Actinomycetes bacterium
CGCCGGGCTCGTCGCCGTCGGCTCCAGCGCGAGGTATGCCGGGAGGTTGTTGATCGCGTTCGACCCGATGAGGCCGAGCCCCGCCGCCTGCCAGAGGCCCGCCGGACCCTCGCCGATCAGTGCGCCCACGGCGTCGAGCACCCCGGTCGCCTCGAGCGCCCCCACCGCGAGGAAGAGGCCCCCAGCGAACACCAGGACGCTCCACGGCACGAGACCGAGCCCCAGGGCCTTGGGATGCCGCCACACGAAGAGCGCGATCAGCATCACTGCGGCGACGACGGCCGGCAGCCACGGCTCGATACCGGAGACGAGGAAGGGCAGCATCCCGACGACCACGACCGCCGTCACGACCAGGAGCAGCCGATCCGCCGGCACGGGCAGGGGAGCGGGGTCGTACCTTCCCCGCAGGTCCCGTCGGTGGCGCACCCAGAGCAGCGCCACGGTGACCACGATCGCGATCGCCGCCGACGGTCCGAGGAGGAGGAGGAACGCCCACGGCGATCCGAGGTCCAGCCGGTGCACCGCCAGCAGGTTCGTGAGGTTCGACACCGGCAGCACGAGCGAGGCGGTGTTCGCCAGCCACACCGTCGTGAACGCGAACACGAGCGGCGGCAACCGGTTGGCGCGGGCGACCGCGACCACCACCGGGGTGAGCAGCACCGCCGTCGTGTCGAGCGACAGGAACGCGGTCGCCACGACCGCGAGCGCCACCGCCGACAGCCACAGCAGCACGGTCCGGCCTCTGGCGGCGCGAGCGAGGACGGCGCCTGCGAGGTCGAACACGCCGGCGGCCGCAGCGAGCTCGGCAACGATCGTGATCGCCACCACGAACAGCAGGATCGGCCAGACCCGCTCGCCGATCGCGAGGGCGCCCTCCGGCGGGAGGATGCCGATCAGCACCGCTGCCGCACCCACCAGCAGCAGCGCGCCACCGATGAGGGCCAGCTTCACAGCATCCATCATGGCCTGTCCGGCGGGAGCGGAGGTGCGCGGAACGGTAGCCTTGACGTGAGCCACCCTCTGGAGAGTTCCTGTGACCGATGTGACCCCTGCCGACGTCGAGTATCCGACCGACGGCTTCGCCCTCTTCCCCGACCGCTCCGTCGTCGCCCTGCGCGTCAACGGCGAGCTGAAGGACCTCGCGACCACGGTCACCGAGACCGACACGGTCGAGCCCGTGACCATCGGTTCGCCCGACGGGCTCGCCATCCTCCGGCACTCCGCGGCGCACGTGATGGCGCAGGCCGTGCAGCGGATCAAGCCGCAGACGAACCTCGGCATCGGACCGCCCATCACCGACGGCTTCTACTACGACTTCGGGACGGACGCGCCGTTCACCCCCGAGGACGTGAAGGCCATCAAGAAGGAGATGGAGCGGATCGTCCGAGAGAACCAGCGGTTCGTCCGCCGGGTCGTCACCGACGACGAGGCGCGCGCCGAGCTCGCCGACGAGCCGTTCAAGCTCGAACTCATCGGCCTGAAGGGCGGCGCGGACAAGACCGAGGGCGCCTCGGTCGAGGTCGGCGCCGGTGAGCTCACCATCTACGACAACGTGAACCGCGACGGCGAGACGGTCTGGAAGGACCTCTGCCGCGGACCGCACCTGCCCAACACCCGCCTCATCGGCAACGGCTGGGACATCCAGCGCATCGCCGGCGCGTACTGGCGCGGCAGCGAGAAGAACCCGCAGCTGCAGCGCATCTACGGCACCGCATGGCCCTCGAAGGACGAGCTGCGCGCGTACCAGCAGCGCCTGGAGGAGGCCGCGAAGCGCGACCACCGCAAGCTCGGCAAGGAGCTCGACCTGTTCTCGTTCCCGGACGAGATCGGGTCCGGCCTCAGCGTCTGGCACCCCAAGGGCGGCGTCATCCGGATGGAGATGGAGCAGCACGCCCGCCGTCGTCACGTCGAGGGCGGCTACACCTACGTGTACACGCCGCACATCGCCAAGGAGGACCTGTTCCTCCAGTCGAACCACCTCGTGACCTACCGCGAGGGTATGTTCCCGCCCATCGTCATGGACGAGGAGCGGGACGAGCACGGCGAGATCACCAAGGCCGGGCACGACTACTACCTCAAGCCCATGAACTGCCCGATGCACATCCTCATCTACAAGGAGCGTGCGCGGAGCTACCGCGACCTGCCGATGCGGCTCGCCGAGAACGGCACCGTCTATCGCAACGAGCTGTCCGGTGCGCTGCACGGTCTCACCCGTGTCCGCGGCTTCACCCAGGACGACTCGCACCTGTTCGTCACCCCCGAGCAGCTCGAGTCCGAGGCGACCAGGGTGCTCGAGTTCGTCATCTCGATGCTGCGCGACTTCGGTCTGGACGACTTCGAACTCGAACTGTCGATGCGTGACGACGAGAAGTCGAAGTGGATCGGCACGGACGAGTTCTGGGAGTACTCGACCAACGCGCTGCGCAACGTCGCGGTGGCGAGCGGGCTGAAGCTCACCGAGGTCCCCGGTGAGGCGGCGTTCTACGGTCCGAAGATCGACCTGAAGACCCGCGACGCCATCGGCCGGGTGTGGCAGCTGTCGACCGTGCAGGTCGACCCGAACCTGCCCGAGCGCTTCGAGCTCGAATACACCGGGCCCGATGGCGAGAAGCACCGCCCGATCATGATCCACCGGGCGCTGTTCGGGTCCATCGAGCGGTTCTTCGCCATCCTGCTCGAGCACTACGCCGGCGCGTTCCCGGTCTGGCTCTCTCCCGTGCAGGTCGTCGGCATCCCCGTCGCCGAGCAGTTCGCCGACTACCTCGACGACATCATCGCGCGCCTGCGTGCCGAGGGCGTCCGGGCCGAGGTCGACCACTCCACCGACCGGATGCAGAAGAAGATCCGCACGCACACCACCCAGAAGGTGCCGATCCAGCTCATCGCGGGGGAGCAGGACCGCTCCAACGGCACCGTCTCGTTCCGGTTCCGTGACGGCACGCAGACCAACGGCATCCCGGTGGACGAGGCGATCGACCGCATCCGCCGCGCCATCTCGGCGAGGCTCCTCGTCGACACCGCGGAGGACCTGGCATGACCGAGGCGGGGGGGGCGCCCCCCCCCC
>JAEZSU010000089.1 GCA_023421635.1 Actinomycetes bacterium
GGCGGGATCTGGTTCGCGCAGGACGCGCGCGCCCGGGCGGACGCCGCGCGTGGGCTCAGCCCGGCGCAGCAGGCGCTCATCACGGCGGCGCTCGACGCGCAGGCCGACACCGGCGCGCAGATCGTCGCCCAGCGGGACGCCTACCGGCAGGCTGTCGGAGGCTGGGAGGCCGATCAGGCGGCGGCCGAGGCGTGGCTGCAGACGAACGACGCGCCGGCAGCATCCGTCGCGAACCCGGGCGGTACCACGATCCCGGGCGGCGACCCGGACGGGCAGGCGTTCCTCGATGCGATCGGCGCCACCGACGTGCAGGTGTTCTTCGACGCCGGGACCGACAACTGCGGCTACACCGCGGTCGGCGACGACCCGTTCTCGTACAGCGCCGGGGGCTGTTACGACAGCCGCTTCCGCAACTGGCTCTTCCTGGCGTGGGAGCGGGGCGGCGAGGAACTGGTGTGGCCCGTCTTCGTCCACGAGGCGATGCACTGGTACCAGTACCAGCACTACTACCCGCTCTTCCTCTCCGCCGGTCGCGCCGGGGTCGCGCACGACGCCTACCGAGGTGCGGTCGAGAGCGACGCGAGCTGCCGGGCGGTGGTCGTGTACGGCATCGACCCGGCCGAGTACGAGGGGTCCTCCTCGCCCTGCGACGTCGACGGCTGGTACGAGGGCTGGCTCCGCGACGCGATCGCGGCCCACGGCGTCCGGGTGAGCGAACCCGTCGCCGCGGAGTTCGAGGTGCGGGAGGCGGTCAGGCCATGACACGTGCCCTCCGCCGTGCTGCCGCGCTGTCCGCCGGCGCGGCGATGCTCGTCGCCCTCGCCGGTTGCGCGCCGGACCGGGTCGAGGTGACCGAGCACGCCGACGCCGTCTTCGCCGACCTGGTCGACGCCGTCTCGGCGATCGACGCGCAGACCCTCCGAACCCTGGAGACGTCACCCGTCCAGGAGGTCTCGTGCGCCGACCGCGAGGGGGCGCAGGCGCAGGTGCGCACCGCCACGGGGACGCTCTCGATCGAGGCGGACGACCAGGATGCGGTCGCGGTGTTCGAGGCCGTGCACGAGCGGCTGCCGCGGGCGGCGTGGGACCCGATCCGGCACGATCGCGACCTCACGCAGCGCGCGTGGGCGGCCGAGGACGGCGTGGTCGTCGCGGTCACCGCATCGGGCCCCGTGATCACGTTCTCGGTGTTCACCCCGTGCCTGCCGTGACGCGCCGCGTTCGCGACCGCTCCGGCCATGCCGTACACTGAATCATGCAGTTGAAGTCTGCATTCTTTCGCCGTGCCTCCGTCTCGATAGCCCTGATGGAACACGGTGCGGGAGCGGACGCGAGGTCCCAGGACCTCTAGGGCGGTAGCTCAATTGGCAGAGCAGCGGTCTCCAAAACCGCAGGTTGCAGGTTCGATTCCTGTCCGCCCTGCGCGTCAGCGCATGCTGGCACACGGTAAGCGATTCAGGTGGGTTCATGGTCCAGGACGCCTCGAAGGGCGAAGTCGTCGCGTCCAGCGCCGGCACGCGGGAGAAGAAGGCGAACGTCTTCACCCGCATCGTGATCTTCATCCGTCAGGTGTTCGCCGAACTCCGCAAGGTCGTCACGCCGACCCGCAAGGAGCTGCTGAAGTTCACGGCGGTCGTCCTCGGGTTCGTGGTCGTGATGATGGCCGTGGTCTACGGCCTGGACACGCTGTTCGTCTGGCTGACGACGGTGGTCTTCGGCAGCCCGGTCGACGCGGCCTGACACCCGACGCGGCCCCCGCCGCAGGAGGAACGAGAGAGTACGCAAAGTGTCTGAGAAGTATCACGACGACGTCGACTGGGCGACGGCTGCCGAGCAGTCCAGCGAGGACGACGAGGCCCAGGAGGGCGACATCCTCGCCGTCCAGGAGCGCGCGTCGGAGCCGGCCGAGCACCTCGCGGTGCACGTCGAGGACGGCGACGAGGACGACGACACCGAAGGCAGTGAGGACATCGACATCGACGACCCGGAGGCGGACGCCATCGTGAACGACGCGCTCGAGATCGACCAGGCCGCCGAGGCCGAGGCAGCGGCAGAGGTGCTCACCGACGCCCTGGCCGAGGAGGTCGCCGAGCGTGCGGCCGAGGATGCGGACGAGGTCACGCCCTACGACGGCCCCGACGTGAACGGCGAGCCCGACGAGCCCGTGCTCAGCGAGGAGTTCGTCGAGGAGGTCGAGGCAGCAGCCGGCGTCGTCGACGAGGTCGAGGACGAGGCCGACGCCGATCTGGACCCGTACGAGGCGTTCCGCGCCGAGCTCCGTTCGCTTCCCGGCAAGTGGTACGTCATCCACTCCTACGCGGGCTTCGAGCGCAAGGTGAAGGCCAACATCGAGCAGCGCAAGTCCACGCTCGAGGTCGAAGAGGACATCTACCAGGTCGAGGTCCCGATGGAGGACGTCGTCGAGATCAAGAACGGCCAGCGCAAGATGGTCACGCGTGTCCGGATCCCCGGGTACGTGCTCGTTCGCATGGAGCTCAACGAGGACACCTGGTCGGTCGTGCGTCACACCCCCGGTGTGACCGGCTTCGTGGGCAACGCCCACAACCCGACCCCGCTGCGGTTCGAAGAGGCCTTCAACATGCTGAAGTCCCTCGTGCAGGTCACCGAGACGGCTCCCGCCAAGGCCGGCGCCGCCAAGGGCGCGCCTGCCGCGGCCCGCGTCATCCCGGCCGAGGTCGACTACGAGATCGGCGAGACCATCACGATCAAGGAGGGCTCGTTCGCCGGCCTTCCCGGCTCCATCAGCGAGATCAAGCCCGAGAGCGGCAAGCTCACGGTGCTCGTCTCCCTGTTCGAGCGCGAGACGCCCGTCGAGCTGTCGTTCGACCAGGTCACGAAGCTTTGACGCGTGTCGGGGCAATGCCGCGAAGCGGCGTTGCCCCGACACGGGTCAAGGTCGAGCGAGCGAAGCGAGCCGAAACCCGGTTGTGACCCGGTCCAGTCCGCCCTGCCGCACACGGCCCTAGACACCTCCCGAAGACGCCCCGCCCGGTCCGCCGGCGGGGCGTCTTCGCGCCCGGGCGTGTCGCGCGGATGCTGCGGCATGACGTAGAATAGGGAGGTTGCTCGTGTGCGCTCGTCGTACACGAGCGACCTACCGTCGCCCGGAACGTCCGGCGGCGGGAGAGCGGGGCATCCGTCCCGTTCGAGGAAAGGAAGAGACATGGCACCCAAGAAGAAGGTGACCGGCCTGATCAAGCTCCAGATCAACGCCGGTGCAGCCAACCCGGCGCCGCCGATCGGTCCGGCGCTCGGTCAGCACGGCGTGAACATCATGGAGTTCTGCAAGGCGTACAACGCCGCGACCGAGTCGCAGCGCGGCAACGTCATCCCCGTGGAGATCACCGTCTACGAGGACCGCAGCTTCACGTTCGTCCTGAAGACCCCGCCGGCCGCCGAGCTCATCAAGAAGGCCGCCGGCCTCCAGAAGGGCTCCTCCACGCCGCACACGGTCAAGGTGGGCAAGCTCACCAAGGACCAGGTCCGTCAGATCGCCGAGACCAAGCAGCCCGACCTGAACGCGAACGACATCGAGGCAGCCTCGAAGATCATCGCCGGCACCGCCCGTTCCATGGGCATCACGGTCGAGGACTGAGGGGGAGAACAACATGGCTACCAAGTCCAAGGCATACGAAGCAGCGGCCGCGAAGATCGACCGCTCCACCTACTACTCCACTGCCGACGCCGTCGCGCTGGCCAAGGAGACCGGTTCGAAGAAGTTCGACTCGACCGTCGAGGTCGCGCTGAAGCTCTCCGTCGACCCGCGCAAGGCGGACCAGATGGTGCGCGGCACCGTCATGCTCCCGCACGGCACCGGTAAGACCGCCCGTGTCATCGTGTTCGCGACCGGCCCCGCCGCCGAAGCCGCCATCGCGGCCGGTGCGGACGAGGTCGGCGGCGCCGAGCTCATCGAGAAGGTCGCCGGCGGCTGGACCGACTTCGACGCGGCCGTCTCCACCCCGGAGCTCATGGGCCAGGTCGGTCGTCTCGGCAAGGTGCTCGGCCCCCGCGGCCTGATGCCGAACCCGAAGACCGGCACCGTGACCCCCAACCCGGCCAAGGCCGTGGAGGAGATCAAGGGCGGCAAGATCGAGTTCCGCGTCGACAAGCACGCCAACGTGCACTTCATCGTCGGCAAGGCCTCGTTCACGGCCGAGCAGCTGCACGAGAACATCACGGCCGCGATCGACGAGATCGTCCGCCTGAAGCCCTCGAGCTCGAAGGGCCGCTACATCCAGAAGGGCGCCGTGTCGACCACGTTCGGCCCCGGCATCCCGCTGGACGTCAACGCGCTCGCCTGAGCCCGTTCCCTGCGAAAGGCCCCGTCTTCGGACGGGGCCTTTCCGCGTTTGCGGCGGGTCGCCGCGTCACGGGATGCCACGGCTTGCCCGGCACGGCTTGACGGGATTCGGACCTCTCCCCGCCACGAGATTCGGACATCTCACGGGATTCGGGCGGATGCGGCAGAACGGGCCCGAATCCCGTGAACCACCCGAATGCGGTGACACGGCGCGCGGCACGGCGGGCGACCGGGCGGCCGCGGGAGGCGGCGCTAGTGGGACGGCTCCAGCGGGGGCGTGCGCGGCGGCGGGATGCGGCGCGCACCGGTGGCCTCGAACGCCGCCGCCAGCCGCAGCAGCGCCACATCGTCGTGCCAGCGGCCGGCGAAGGTGAGGCCGACCGGCATCCCGATATCGGGCAGCACCCCCATCGGGACGGTGACCGTGGGGATGCCGAGGTGCCGGATCGCGAGGTTGCCGTTCGCGACCCAGACGCCGTTCCGCCACCCGATGTCGGCGGATGCAGGGTTCACGTCCATGTCGGCGGGGGCGACGTCGGCGACCGCGGGGAACACCACCGCATCCAGGCCGTTCGCGTCCATCCAGGCGTCCACGTCGATGCGCCGGGTCTCCTCGAGTCCCCGCACCCCCTCGGCCAGGTCCGGGATGTCGGTCATCGCCTCGACCGGGTGCGCACGCACGTGGGCGGGGTAGGCGGCGATGTCGTCGTCGAACCCGGTGTAGCGATCGGGGAGCGCGCCCGGCGGCGCGGGGAAGATGCGCTCCCCGTCGACGCGGGCGAGGTCGGGCAGGGCCGGGTCGCCGTTCGCGCGGAGGAAGTCGTCCCATGCCCACGCGGCGAGATCCAGCAGCTCCCGCCGCAGGTACTCGGGGCCGACCAGTCCGCGGGTCGCGATCGTGGGGGCCCCGGGGCGGTCGCCCTCGTAGTTCGACACCGCGGGGAAGTCGGTCTCGACGACCGTCGCGCCGGCGCCCTCGAGATCGGCCCGTGCCCGCTCCCACAACGCGAGGACGCTCGGCCGGGGCCGGATCGCCTGGCCCGTCGGCCCGCCGATGCCGCCGCCCGGGGCGGTGCCGGCGTCGGCATCGGTGCCGAGGTACATCC
>JAEZSU010000338.1 GCA_023421635.1 Actinomycetes bacterium
TCTCCGGCGCGGCCGCGGCGCCGAGTTCCGCACCCGCCGCGGCGTTCTGCATCCCCATCCCCCGGATCTGGGAGTGCGACACCGAGGAGGCGACCCCCGCGCCGCCGCCCCCGCCCACGCCCACCCCGAGCGAGACGGCGGCCGAGCCCGAGGAGCAGCCCGTTCCGGCGCCAGCACCGACCGAGCAGGCCGCCGAGGAACCGGTCGAGGCGGTGCCGGACGACGCCGCACCCGTGTTCACGCAGCCGCCCGCCCAGATGGGCTCCGACTCGCTGTCGTTCACCGGACTGCGCGGCATCAGCATCGTCACGGTGCCGCTCGCGGACGGGTCGCGCACGACCGCACTGAAGATCTCCGCCGACACGATCACGGTCGACGGCTTCGCCCTCACCGTGGGCCACGCCGACGCGCCGGGCCTCGTGACCACGGCGAACCGCATGACCCTCTCCGGCGACGTGTCGGTGTACCTGAACTCCCTCACCGCCACCACCCAGGGCGGCGCGTCGTTCACGCTCGGCGCCGACACCCCTCCCCCGAAGGACGGCATCGAACCGGTGCTGCTGCGGGTCACGTTCGGGCTCGTCGGCGCGACCGCCGACGCCATCTCGTACACGAACACCGACCAGCGGATGGTGGACTGAACCCGCAGGCGACCGGAGGTGGGAGTTGCCTGGCAATGGCCGTGAGCGGTTGCGACCGGGCCGGATCCTCGGCATCGTGGCCGGTTCCGCACCATCGATGGAAGGGAGCACCCAATGCTCACACTGACGGAGAACGCGGCCACTGCGGTCAAGACCATCTCGGCACAGATCCCGACGGACACCGGCGGGCTGCGCATCCGCGACACCGGTCCCGAGACCGGGTTCGAACTCGCCCTCGTGTCGGAGCCCCAGCCGACCGACACCCTCGTGGAGACCTCCGGCGCACGCGTGTACGTCGACGAGGTCGCCAACTTCGCGCTCGCGGACCGCGTGCTCGATGCCGAGGTCGGCGAGGACGGCTCGGTGCGCTTCGCCCTCGCGGCCATCGGCTGAGCACCACGGCTTCGTGAGGCCCGGGATGTCCGCATCCCGGGCCTCACTGCGTCTCCGGCCGTCATCGGAAGTCCCGTGAGCGGTGCTGCACCGCGATCCGCAGGTCTTCGAACCCGTCGGCGACGATGTTCGCCACTCCCTCGTCGGAGCGCTCCAGCATGCCGCGCACGATCAGCGCCGGCGCGTCGCGCGCCAGCCGGCGGTACCGGTTCCACACCCCGACCGAGCAGATCACGTTGAGCAGCCCGTGCTCGTCCTCGAGGTTGAGGAAGGTGATCCCGGATGCGGTGGCCGGCCGCTGCCGGTGGGTCACGAGCCCCGCGACCTCGACCCGCCGCCCCGTCTCGGCCTCGTGCAACCCGATCGAGGTCAGGACGCCGCGCGCATCGAGCGCGGAGCGGTAATGGGTGAGCGGGTGGTCGTCGGTGGAGATGCCGGTCGCCCACAGGTCGGCGGCCAGCACGTCGTAGCTGGACTGGTCGCCGAACAGCGGCGGCTGCACGAACGAGATCGAGTCCGGCAGGTACCGCGCGCGGTCCTGCGCCGCCGTGCCGGCGAGCCAGATCGCCTCGCGCCGGCTCAGCCCGAAGCACTCGAACGCCCCGGCGGTGGCGAGCGCCTCCAACTGCGCGGCGTTCAGGTCGGTCCGCCGCACGAGATCCCGCATGTCCCGGTACGGCCCGTTCGCGTCGCGTTCGGCGACGATCCGCTCGGCGACGTCGAGCCCGATCCCGGTCACCTGCCCGAGCCCCAGCCGCACCGCGAACCCGCCGTCGCGTCGATGCGCCGCGGACTCGTCCGGCGCGTGCCGGTCGAAGAGTCCCGGATGCGGCTGCTCCGGGTCGAGGCAGGCATCGCGCCCGGTGGGCCGCCGGAGGGTGTTCGCTGCCGCATCCGCACCCGCGCCCGCACCCGCGCCTCTCCCCGCGCCCGTCCCAGCATCCGACCCTCTCCCCGCGCCCAGACCCGCACCCGCGCCTCTCCCCACGCCCAGATCAGGTGATTCGGCGAACACAGGCCGTTCGGGGCCGGGAACCTCCTGATCTCGCCGAATCACCTGATTTGGCGAGATGGAGGGCGAGATGGAGGGCGAGGGAGACGGCGAGGGAGAGGGAGACGGCGAGGGAGAGGGAGAGGGAGAGGGAACAGGCGACGGATTCGGCGGCGGGCCCGCATCCACCGGCTCAAGCCCCGGCATCGCGGCGGAGCGCTGCAGGTCGGGGCGGCGCACCTCCACCCCGTGCCGGCGGGCGTCGGCGGTGAGCGTGGCCGCCGAGTAGAACCCCATCGGCTGGGCGCGCAGAAGTCCGGCGAGGAACGCGGCCGGATAGTGCAGTTTCAGCCAGGAGCTCGCGTAGACGAGCAGCGCGAACGACAACGAATGGGATTCTGCGAACCCGAAGTTCGCGAACGCCTGGATCTTCCCGTAGATCGCGTCGGACTGCTCCTGGTCCAGCCCGTTCTCCGCCATCCCCCGGTACAGCTGCTCGCGGACGGACTCGATCCGCTCGAGGCCCCGCTTGGAGCCCATGGCGCGCCGGAGCACATCCGCCTCCTCGGGCGAGCAGTTGCCGATCGCGACCGCCATCTGCATGAGCTGCTCCTGGAACACCGGCACCCCGAGGGTGCGCTCCAGCACCGGGATGAGCTTGTCGTGCGGGTACGTGACCGGTTCCTGCCCCATCTTCCGCCGCACGAACGGGTGCACCGCGCCGCCCTGGATGGGACCGGGGCGGATGAGGGCGATCTCGATCGCGAGGTCGTAGAACGCCCGCGGCTGCAGTCTCGGCAGCAGTCCCATCTGCGCGCGCGACTCCACCTGGAACACGCCGATCGCGTCGGCGCGGCAGAGCATGTCGTAGACCGCGGGCTCCTCCTTCGGCAGCGACGCGAGATCCCACCGCTCCCCGGTTGCCCCGGCGACGAGGTCGAAGCAGTGCTGCAGCGCCGCCAGCATCCCGAGCCCCAGCAGATCGAACTTCACCAGCCCCATCCAGGCGGCGTCGTCCTTGTCCCACTGGATCACGGTGCGCCCGGGCATCCGGGCGTGCTCGATCGGCACGACCTCGCCCACCGGGCGGTCGGTGAGCACCATGCCGCCGGAGTGGATGCCGAGGTGCCGCGGCGCCTTCAGCAGCTCGGTGGCGTACTCGATCACCTGGTCCGGGATGTCGTGCCCCTCGGCGGACTCGGTGAGCGACCCCCAGCGCTCGATCTGCTTCGACCAGGCGTCCTGCTGCCCGGGTGAATATCCGAGGGCGCGCGCCATGTCGCGCACCGCGTTCTTCGGCCGGTACTGGATGACGTTCGCCACCTGCGCCGCGCGTTCCCGGCCGTACTGCGCGTACACCCACTGGATGATCTCCTCGCGCCGGTCGGAGTCGAAGTCCACGTCGATGTCGGGCTCCTCCTCACGCATGCTCGAGAGGAACCGCTCGAAGGGCAGGGCGTAGCGGATGGCGTCGACGGCGGTGATGCCGAGCACGTAGCAGACGGCGCTGGCCGCAGCCGAGCCCCGCCCCTGGCAGAGGATGCCACGGCGGCGGGCCTCCCGGACGATGTCGTGCACGATGAGGAAGTAGCCGGGGAAGTCCTTCTGCTCGATCACGTCGAGTTCCCGTTCCAGCCGGGCGCGGTGGCCGTCCGGCAGGTCGGGGTAGCGCTCGGCGGCGCCCTGCCAGACGAGCTCCCGCAGGTACGACATGGGGGTGTGCCCGGGCGGCACCTGCTGCTTCGGCAGCGCGGGGCGGGCGCTGCGCAGCGGGAAGGCGAGCTCGTCCGCCAGGGTCACGGTGCGGGCGACCGCGCCGGGATGCCGGGCGAACCTCGCCGCCATCTCGGCGCCGGAGCGCAGGAACGCGCCCCCGTGCGCCGGCAGCCAGCCGTCGAGCTCGTCCATGCTGCGGTTCGCCCGCACCGCCGCGATCGCCGCCGCCCGCAGGCGCTTGCGCGGCGCCGCGTAATGCACGTTGCCGGTCGCGAGCACCGGAAGCCCCCGGTCCGCGGCGCGCCCGGCGAGCCCGGCGGTGTCCCCCCTGTCGGCCCGGG
>JAEZSU010000351.1 GCA_023421635.1 Actinomycetes bacterium
CGCGCAAGCCATCCCCGGGCCGCGACGACGAGGTTCGCCACGCCACGCTCGATGGTCGGGTGGAGCACCGGGGCGAACAGCGGCGAGTGGTTCGTCGGGATGTCGCGGTCGACCCTGCCGGCAGCGACCGCAGCCGCGTACGCGTCGGGGTCGACCCCGCCCCAGAACCAGAACACGAGCGGCACCCCGGCGTCGCGGGCGAACCACGAGACGTCCTCGCTGCCGGTGAACATGCCGGGGTCGACGACGGCCTCCGCGCCGAACGCGGCGCGGAACGCGTCGGCCGTCCGTGCCGTCGCGCCGGGATCGTTGATCGTGGGTGGCAGCGTGTGGTCGGTGACGATGGTCGGTTCCCGTTCGGCGCCGGATGCGGTCGCCTCGGCGCGGATGACGCGCTCGACGCGTTCGAGCATGCGGGTGCGCGACTCGTCGTCGGGGTAGCGCAGGCTCAGCCGGAGCGTCGCGTCGGGCGGGATGATGTTGTTCTTCAGGCCCGCGTGGATCGCCCCGACGGTGACGACGCCCATCTCCCGCGGGTCGATCTCACGGGAGACGATGGTCTGCAGCCGCATCACGGTCGCCGCCGCCATCACGATCGGGTCGAGCGTCGCATGCGGCCGGGAGCCGTGGCCGCCGCGTCCGTGCAGCGTCACGGTGAGCCCGTCGGAGGCGGCCATCTGGGTGCCGGGCCGCATGCCGATCACCCCCGCGGGCAGGGGCGTGAGGTGCTGCCCGAGCACGATGTCGGGTGCGGGGAAGCGCTGCAGCATCCCGTCGTCGAGCATCGCCCGTGCGCCGGCGCCGAACTCCTCCGCCGGCTGGAACACCGCGACGACGGTGCCCGCCCACGAGGCCGTGGTGCCCGAGAGCTGTTCGAGCGCGCCGAGGAGGGCCGTGACGTGCATGTCGTGGCCGCAGGCGTGCATGACCGGCACGTCCTGGCCGGCCGGATCGACCCCGCGTGCCGTGCTGGCGTAGGGAAGACCGGTCTCCTCGGCCACCGGCAGCGCGTCCATGTCGGCGCGGAGCCAGACCACGGGACCGGTGCCGTTGCGCAGCACCGCGGCCACGCCGGTGCCGCCGATCCCCGTCTCGTGCGGGATGCCGAGCTCGGTCAGCCGTGTCGCGACGACACCGGCGGTCCGGGTCTCCTGGAACGACAGTTCCGGATGCCGGTGCAGGTCGGTGTAGATCGCTTCGAGGTCGAGCGGCATGGGCCGAGCCTACGCGGCCGGTGCCCACCGCATCCGGAGCCGCCCTCGACGGGAAGGGTTACTCCGCGGCGAGCCAGACCGTGGTGTCGGTGGGCAGCATCCCGTCCTCGACGGGGCTGCTCGAGACCAGGATGCGGCCGGCGGGCAGCTGCAGCGGCGCCTCGGCGAGGTTCGCGATCACGGTGACCCCGTTGTTGCGGAACGCGATCGCCTCGTCGCCGAAGCCGTCGAGCCAGGTGAGCTCGCCGGCGCCGAGGCCGTGGTCGCGCCGCAGCCGCAGCAGCGTGCGGTACAGCGACAGGGTCGAGTCGGGGTCGTCCTGTTCGACGTCGCGGGCGAACCGCGCGAACTCGGCCGGCTGCGGCAGCCAGGCGGCGCCGGAGTCGTTGAACCCGAACGCGGGGGCGTCTGCCTCCCACGGGATCGGCACGCGGCAGCCGTCGCGGCCGTACTTCTCGTGGTTCGTGCGGAACCAGGTGGGGTCCTGCCGCGAGTCGTCGGGCAGGTCGACGACCTCGGGCAGGCCCAGCTCCTCGCCCTGGAACAGGTACGCGGAGCCCGGGAGGCCCAGCATGACCGACGTGGCGGCGCGGGCGCGGCGCAGACCCAGCTCCGGGATCGGCTGCGCGGCGGAGGTCGGGCCGATGCCCTCGCCCTGCGGGCTGTCGGCGGTGAGGGCGAGCCGCGAGGCGTGGCGGATCACGTCGTGGTTGGAGAGCACCCAGGTGGCGGGGGCGCCGACGGCGGGGAAGGCGCGCAGCGAGTCGGAGATGACCTTGCGCAGGGCCGGGCCGTTCCAGTCCGTCATCGCGTAGGGGAAGTTGAACGCCTGGTGCATCTCGTCCGAGCGCACCCACAGGGCGGTCTTCTCCGGGGTGGGCAGCCAGGCCTCGGCGCACAGCGCCCGGTTGCCGGGGTACTCGGCGAGCACCTGATGCCAGTCGCGGTACACGTCGTGCACGCCGGGCTGGCCCCAATACGGCACGTCCTCCTCTTCGCCGCCCATGGAGTCGGCGTCCTCGGCGGGCGTGTAGTCGGGCAGGCCGTCCTTCTTGATGAGCCCGGGCGCGACGTCGACCCGGAAGCCGTCGACGCCGCGGTCCAGCCAGAAGCGGAGGATGCGGCGGAACTCCGCCCGCACCTCGGGGTTGGTCCAGTCGAAGTCGGGCTGCGAGACGTCGAAGATGTGCAGGTACCACTGGCCGGGGGTGCCGTCGGCCTCGGTGACCCGCTCCCACATGCCGCCGCCGAAGACGGACTCCCAGTTGTTGGGGGGCAGCTCGCCGTGCTCGCCGCGGCCGTCGCGGAAGATGTAGCGCGCGCGCTCGGGGCTGCCGGGCGCCGCCTTCAGCGCCTCCTGGAACCAGACGTGCTGGTCGGAGGAGTGGTTGGGGACGAGGTCGACGATGACCCGGATGCCGAGTTCGTGCGCCGTCTCCAGCATCCGGTCGAAGTCCTCGAGCGAGCCGAACAGCGGGTCGACGTCGCAGTAGTCCGCCACGTCGTAGCCGGCGTCCTTCTGCGGCGAGACCATGAACGGGCTCAGCCAGATCGCGTCCACGCCGAGTTCGGCAAGCGACCCGAGGCGCGCGGTGATGCCGGGCAGGTCGCCGATGCCGTCGCCGTTCGCGTCTGCGAAGGAGCGGGGATAGATCTGATAGATGACGGCGGTGCGCCACCACTCGGAACCGGGCGCGGATGCGACGTCGTGCAGCTGGGTCATCGCACCAGCGTACCCGCCGAAATCGTATCGATTCGACAAAGGCTCCGAGGTCGGGCCCGAGCGGGCATTCAGGCACCCCCGACTACACTCTTCTGGTGCCGCAACCCGACCCGAACGCCCTCGCGCGCGCTGAGAACCTCATCGCCCTGATCCCCGACTATCCGCAGCCGGGGGTGCTCTTCCGAGACATCGCCCCGCTGCTCGCGGACGGTCCCGCACTCCGCGCCGTGATCGACGCGCTCATCGCCCCGTTCGAGGGGGAGTTCGACGTCGTCGCCGGCATCGAGGCGCGGGGCTTCCTGCTCGCGGGCGCCGCGGCCATCGCCTACGACGTGGGGCTCGTGCCGATCCGCAAGGCGGGGAAGCTCCCGCGCCCGGCTGCGGCGGTCGACTACGCGCTGGAGTACGGCACCGCCACGATCGAGATGCACGACGACATCCCGAAGGGGTCGCGGGTGCTCCTGCTCGACGACGTGCTCGCCACCGGCGGCACGCTCGCCGCGGGCCGTGAGCTCGTCCGCCAGGTCGGCGGCGAGGTCGCCGGCATCGGCGCGCTGATGGAGCTTGAGGCCCTCGGCGGCCGCGCGGTGCTCGGCGAAGAAGGCCTGCACACGGTCTTCCGCGCCTGACCCGCGCGCGCTCAGCTGCCGCGATAGGTGCTGTAGCCGAACGGACTCAGCAGCAGCGGCACGTGGTAGTGCCGCGTGTCGGCGACGGTGAAATGCACCGTGACCTGGGGGTAGAAGGCCTCGACGTCGCGCTCGGCGAAGTACGCGCCGGTCGCGAAGGTGATCGCGTAGGTACCGGGCTCGAGCGAGTCCGGACCCAGCGCGAGCCTGCCGTCCGCGTCGGTGAAGCCCTCGGCGACCGTCCGCATCGTGCCGCCCTCGAGCTGATGGTGCAGCGTCACGGCGACGTGCGGCGCGGGTGTGCCGGCGGTCGCGTCGAGGATGTGGGTGGTGAGGTGGCTCATTCGGCGTCCTCCGGTTCGGTGTCATCGTCCATGACGGTGCTGCGGAGCCGGAGCATCGCGATCTCGGCCAGCTGCGCCGTCGCCTCCCGGCCCTCGGTCGCGTCGTCGTTCTGCAGGCGCCGGTGCAGTTCGCCCAGGATCTCCTGGGGGCTCCGGCCCGCGGCGCGGATGAGGAACACCCGGCCGAACCGCTCCTCGTACGCCGCGTTCCCGGCCGCGATCTCCCCCGCCACGTCGTCGGCCGCGGTCGCCATCGCGGCCTGCTCGGAGCGGGATGCCGCAGCCTCCGCGCCCGAGCCCTTCGGCTTCTCCCCGATCCTCGGGTGGTGCGCGAGGGCGCGGTCGAGGTCGGCGCGCGACCACACCTCCGCAAGCTCGCCGGCATAGGCCGTCAGGGCGCCGAGGTCGGCGTACGGGCGGCCGGAGACGACCGCATCCACCCAGCCGGGGATGGCCGCCCACACCGCGACCGTCTGCGCCGCGGCGGCGGGGTCGAGGCTGTTGAACTCGCTCAATCGCATGGCGGTCACCCTATCCACCGCATGTGTCGCGTCGGTTTCACCGGCGTCCGCCGTCACGCGCAATGTTGGTCTGAGTTACATTCGCGAAATGCGGGAGGCCTAGCGTGGACGCCATGACCGTCCTTCCACCCACGCGGATCGCTGCGCGCCGGGTCTTCATCGACGGCGGGTTCGTCCCCGCCACCGTCCACGTCGCGGACGGCGCGATCACCGGGATCGCCGCCTTCGACGCCGGCGCGGACACCGTGCTCGCCGACGACGCCGTGCTGCTTCCCGGCCTCGTCGACTCGCACGTGCACCTGGACGAGCCCGGCCGCACCGAATGGGAGGGCTTCGCCACCGGCACCGCCGCGGCCGCGGCCGGCGGCGTGACGACGCTCCTCGACATGCCGCTGAATAGCGTGCCGGTGACCACCACCCCCGATGCGCTCGCCGCCAAGCGGGCGGCCGCGGTCGGCAAGCTCGCGGTGGACGTCGGCTACTGGGGCGGCGCCGTGCCCGAGAACCTCGGTCGGCTGCGCGAGCTCGCCGACGCGGGCGTCGTGGGCTTCAAGTGCTTCCTGCTGCCGAGCGGCATCGACGAGTTCGGGCACCTGGATGCGGCCCAGCTCGAGGCCGCCCTGACCGAACTCGCCGCATTCGACGGGCTCATGATCGTCCACGCCGAGGATCCCACCCGCATCCACGGCGACGGACCACTGGGCGTCCACTACGCCGACTTCCTCGCGTCCCGCCCGCCGGCGAGCGAGCGCGCCGCGATCCGGCTCGTGATCGAGACCGCCCGGTGCACCGGGGCACGCGTGCACATCGTGCACGTCTCCGACGGCTCCGCGCTCGAGGACGTGCGCGTCGCGAAGGCGGAGGGCGTGCGGATCACGGTGGAGACCTGCCCGCACTACCTCACGCTGGACGCCGCGCAGGTACCCGACGGCGCCGGCGCCTTCAAGTGCTGCCCGCCCATCCGCGACGCCGCCAACCAGGACCGGCTGTGGGCCGGTGTCGTCGACGGCACGATCGACGCGATCGTCAGCGACCACTCGCCGGCCACCGCCGCGCTGAAGGGCGAGCCCGACTTCGGGCTGGCCTGGGGCGGCATCGCCGGGCTGCAGACCGGGCTGGCGGCGATCAACACGGCCGCGCGGGCCCGTGGCATCCCGCTCGAGACCGTGCTGCCGCTCATGACCACCGGCCCCGCCCGCATCGGCGGGCTCGACGGGCTCGGTCGCATCGAGGTGGGCGCACCGGCGCATCTGACGGTGTTCGCGCCCGACGAGGAGCACCTCGTCCGCGCCGCCGACCTCGAGTACCGCAACCCCGTCTCACCCTGGGACGGTTCGACCCTCACCGGCCGCGTCCGCGCGACGTACCTGCGTGGGGAGGCCGTGTACCGTCACGGCGAGGCGGTGTCGGTGCGACACGGCCGTGAGCTGATCCGCGCGAAGGAGCGAGCGTGACGTCACAGATCCTGCAGCCGGGCACCGGCCCCATCCCCGGTGACCACTACCTGCCCGCATCCCCCGACACCGTGCTGTGGGGTCGCCTGCCGTGCGCGCTCGACCCCGCGGTGCTCACCGTCGAGCCCGGGCAGACCGTCACGATCGACACGGTCAGCCACGAGGGCATCCTCGAGGACCAGGGCAAGGACCCGCTGGCGTACTTCACCGGCAAGGGCGTGGCCGAGGATGCGGTGCTGACCGACGCGATCGAGATCGCCCGCACGCTCTCGCGCGACGTGATGGCCGACGGCCCGCACGTCGTCACCGGCCCGATCCACGTGCGCGGCGCGCAGCCGGGCGACCTGCTGAAGATCACCGTCGAGCAGCTCTCCCCGCGCGTGCCGTACGGCGTCATCTCGAACCGCCACGGCAAGGGCGCGCTCGTGGGCGAGCTCCCGCGCGGCGAGCACAACGTGAGCGTCTTCGCGCCGGTCGAGGAGCGCGACGCCGGCCCCGTCGGCGTGCTGCCCCTCACCGAGGGCGGGGAGCGCGTCGTGGCGTTCCCGCTCGCGCCGTTCCTCGGCACGATGGGCGTCGCGGTCGCCGGGGACGAGCGTCCCCACTCGGTGCCGCCGGGCAGCCACGGCGGCAACATCGACATCAACCTGCTCGTCGAGGGCGCCGTGCTCTACCTGCCGGTGCAGGTGGAGGGTGCGCTCGCGTACGTCGGCGACCCGCACTTCGCGCAGGGCGACGGCGAGGTCGCGCTCACGGCGCTGGAGGCGTCGCTGCGCGCGACGCTCCGGTTCGAGGTCGTGCCGCGCGAGGAGGCGCTCGCCGCCTTCGGCGAGGTCGCGGGTCCCCTCGTCCGCACCGACGAGTACCTCGTACCGACCGGGCTCGACCCCGACCTCGGCGAGGCGATGCGCCGCTGCGTCCGCGCCGCGCTGTCGCTCCTGCAGGCGCGGTACGGCATGGACGAGCACCTCGCCTACGCGTACCTGTCCGCAGCCACCGACTTCGACATCTCGCAGGTCGTCGACATTGTCTGCGGCGTGCACGCCCGCATCCGCGAGGCCGATTTCGCCGCGATCGGAGGCGAGGCGTGAGCGCGGTCCGCGAGGAGATCCCGGCCGACCTGTTCACCGCGTTCGACCGGTACGAGCGGGCGATCCTCGACAACGACCTCGATGTGCTCGACGAGATGTTCGCGCCGGATGCGGGCACGCTCCGCGGCGACGCGGCGGGACTCCTCGTCGGGCACGACGCGATCAGCGCCTTCCGCGGCGTCCGCGGCGGCGTCGCCCCGCGCGAGATCGAGCGCATCGAGTACCGTCCCCTCGGCGAGGGCATCGCCCTGCTCGTGTCCGTGTCGCGGTACCGCGGTGGCGGGACGGGCCTCCAGACCCAGCTCTGGCAGCGGATCGACGGGGAGTGGCGCATCACCGCCGCGCACGTGTCCGGGCGCCCGCAGGCGCTCGACCGCTCCATCTGGCGTTCGGTGGGCGACCCGCTGCTGCAGGGCGCGTGGGAGGGCCCGCTCGAGGGACTCAACGTCGCCGTCAAGGATCTCTTCGCGATCGCCGGGTACCGCATCGGTGCCGGCAACCCGGCCTTCCTGGAGTCCGCGAAGCCGGAACCCAAGACCGCGCCCGCGGTGGCCGATCTGCTGCGCGGCGGGGCGTCGCTGCGCGGCATCGCGCGCACCGACGAGTTCGCGTACTCGATCGCCGGAGACAACGCCCACTACGGCACACCTCCCAACGGCGGTCTGCCCGGCGCGCTGCCCGGCGGCTCGTCCTCGGGTCCCGCCGCGGCGGTCGCCACCGGCCAGGCGGAGGTGGGCCTCGCGACCGACACCGCCGGCTCCATCCGCGTCCCCGCCTCGTACCAGGGGCTCTGGGGCCTGCGCACCACGCACGGCCTCGTGCCCCGGATGGGGATGCTGCCGCTCGCGCAGTCCTTCGACACGGTGGGGTGGCTCACCCGCGACGGCGACACCCTGCAGCGGGTGGCCGACTGGGTGCTCAGCTATGACGGGTCGGAGTCCACGGAGAGCGTGTACGGCGAGTCGGGCGACGACCTGCCGTGGCGCTTCGTGGTGCCGCACGAGGTGATGGACGCGCTCGAACCCGAGACCCGCACCGCCTTCGACGAGCTGCTCGCCCGGCTCGCCGCCGCCGACGACGCCCCGCTCCTGCGGCGGGCGGAGATCGGCGCGCTCGACGAGTACTTCGAGCCGTTCCGCATCGTGCAGGGTGCGGAAGCCTGGCGCAACAACGAGCGCTGGCTGCGCGCCCACCCGGGTTCCCTCGGCGCGGCCGTCGCCGAGCGGTTCCGCATCGCGAGCGAGGTGACCCCTGCCCAGGAGCAGGAGGCGCGCACCCGGCTCGCGGCGCTGCGCGACCGCATCCAGGACGTCGTCCGCGACGCCGTCCTGATCCTCCCCACCGTCCCCGGGCCGGCGCCGCTGCGCACCGCGGACGGCGCACGCATCGACACCGTGCGCCAGGCGACCCTGCGCATGACCGCGCCGGCCGCCATCGGGGGCCTGCCCGCCCTGTCCGCCCCGCTGATGACGGTCCCGTCGACGCTCGGCCCCGCCCCGGTCGGGGTGTGCCTCGTGTCGCGGGCCGGCACCGACATCGCGCTGGTCCGCCTCGCGCGGCGCCTCGCAGCGGTCGTGCGCTGAGCACGTCCGCATCCGAAGAAACACAAGGAGTACCACCGTGACGATCCCCGGCCCCATCGACCCGCCCGCCCGCCTGCTCATGGGTCCGGGGCCGATCTCGGCCTACCCGTCGGTGCTGCGTGCGATGTCGGCGCCCCTGGTCGGGCAGTACGACCCGTTCATGACGGCCGCCATGAACGAGACGCAGGAGCTGTACCGCCAGGTGTGGGGCACCCGCAACGAGGGCACGATGCTGATCGACGGCACCTCCCGTGCCGGCATCGAGGCCGCGATCGCCTCGCTCGTGCGCCCCGGCGACCGGGTGCTGGTGCCGGTGTTCGGCCGGTTCGGGCACCTCTTGGCGGAGATCGCCGAGCGCGCCATGGCCGAGGTGCACACGATCGAGACCGAGTGGGGCCAGGTGTTCCCGCCCAGCGTGATCGAGGACGCGATCGTGCGCGTCAAGCCGACGCTGCTCGCGCTCGTGCAGGGCGACACCTCCACGACGATGAACCAGCCGCTGGAGGAGATCGGCGCCATCTGCGAGCGGCACGGCGTGCTCTTCTACTCCGACGCGACCGCGTCGCTCGGCGGCAACGCGTTCGAGGCGGACGCCTGGGGACTGGATGCGGCGACGGCGGGCCTGCAGAAGTGCCTCGGCGGCCCCTCGGGTTCGGCGCCCATCACCCTCAGCGACAAGGCGGTCGAGGTCATCCGCAGCCGCGGCCGCATCGAGGCCGGCATCCGCGAGGCGGGCGACGAGTCCGCATCCGACTTCGTCCGCTCGAACTACTTCGACCTCGGCATGATCCTCGACTACTGGGGCCCGCGCCGGCTCAACCACCACACCGAGGCGACGAGCATGCTCTACGCCGCCCGCGAATGCGCGCGCGTGCTCCTGCTCGAGGGTCGCGACGAGGTCATCGCCCGCCACCGGCTCGCGGGCGACGCCATGCTCGCCGGCGTCGAGGGCCTCGGCATGCGGGTGTTCGGCGATGTGGCGCACAAGATGAACAACGTCGTGGCCGTGCACATCCCCGGCGGCGTGCCCGGCGACGCCGCCCGCGCCGCGATGCTCGAGGACTTCGGCATCGAGATCGGCACCTCGTTCGGCCCGCTCCACGGCAAGGTGTGGCGTATCGGCACCATGGGCTACAACGCCCGGAAGGATGCGGTGCTCATCACGCTCGCAGCCCTCGAGGCGGTCCTTCGCCGGTTCGGCGCCGCGGTGCCCGCGGGCGGCGGCGTGGACGCCGCGGCAGACGTGTACGCGGGGCGCGGCTGATGGCACTGCTCACCGGGGTCAGCCCCGACCGGGTCGCCGCCGCCGCGCGCCGCGTCATGGCACGCTGCGACGAGCTCGCGCGGGTGAGCGCCACCACCGGGCGTATCGAACGCGTGTACCTCTCGCCCGAGCACGCCCGTGTCAACCGGCTCGCCGCGGAATGGATGCGCGAGATCGGCATGCGCACCAGGCAGGACGCCGCCGGCAACCAGGTCGGCCGGCTGGAGCGGGTGCACGGCGGCAGGCTCGAGCCCGACGCGCCGACGCTCGTGCTCGGCTCGCACCTGGACACCGTGATCGACGCCGGACGGTACGACGGCATCGTGGGCGTGCTGATGGCGCTCGAGGTGGTGCGGCTGCTGCGGACCCAGACCGACGACGACCGGTACGGCGTCGACCTGCCGTTCGCGCTCGAGGTGGTGGCGTTCTCCGACGAGGAGGGCACCCGCTTCGGCAAGGCGCTGCTCGGCTCGTCGGCCGTGGCGGGGCAGTGGCGCGAGGAGTGGTGGGGCCTGACGGATGCCGACGGCACGACCCTGCGCGAGGCGTTCCTCGAGTTCGGCCTCGACCCGACCCGGGTGGGGGAGGCGGCCCGCCGACCGGACGAACTCGTGGGCTACCTCGAGGCCCACATCGAGCAGGGACCGGAACTCGACCGGCGAGGCGAGTCGCTGGCGGTCGTGTCCTCGATCGCCGCCGCACGTCGCTTCCAGCTCGTCGTCGAGGGCGAGGCCCGGCACGCCGGCGGCACCCCCTACGACATGCGGCGCGACGCCCTGCTCGGCGCGAGCGAGGCGGCGCTCGCCGTGGAACGGATCTGCGCGGCCGAGCACCACATCATCGGCACCGTCGGCCAGCTCGAGGCCTTCCCCGGCGCGGTGAACGTGGTGCCGGGCGAGGCGCGCTTCTCGCTCGATCTGCGTGGCGAGTTCGACGGCGACCGCGACCGGGTGTGGGTCGAGCTCTCCCGCGAGCTCGACGCCATCATGGGACGCCGCCATCTGCGCTGGAGCGCGCGCGAGGTGCACAACGCCCCGGCCGTCATGTGCGCGCCGCTCCTGCAGGACGTGGTGCGCGAGGGCATCCTCGCCACGCTCCCAGACGAGGAGCCGCCGACCCTGTTCAGCCCCGCCGGCCACGACGGCATGGCGATCGGCGCCGTCACCGACGTCGGGATGCTGTTCCTGCGGAACCCCGACGGTGTCAGCCACCACCCCGACGAGGCGGTCTCGGGCTCGGACGTCGCCCTCGGCATCCGCGCGCTCGCCGAATCCGTGCTGCACCTCGCCTCCGACCGCGCCGGTCGCGCGTAGCACCGGCGAAACACGGCGCCGGTAGCGTTGCCGCACCCCGACCAGAAGGAACCCATGTCCAGCATGCTCGTCACCGGCGCCCGCCTCATCACCGTGCCCGCTGGCACCGACGACCCCGGCTACATCGACCACGGCTGGATGCTGGTGCAGGACGGTCGCATCGCCGACATCGGCGCGGGCGAGCCGCCCGCGACGATCCGCGCCGCCGCCGGCGAGGTGCTCGACGTCGACGGCGCCTTCGTCGCGCCCGGGTTCGTCTCCAGCCACTCGCACCTGTTCACGAGCGGGCTGCGCGGGCTCGGCGCCAACGAGACGCTCTACGGCTGGTGCGACTCGATGCTCGGGTTCACCGCGCACCTGAGCCCCGAGGACATGTACTGGTCGACGCTGCACGGGGCGCTCGACTTCCTCGCGAACGGCGTCACCACCGCGTACAACTTCACCGATCCGCTGCAGGCGTGGGAGTCCATGGTCGACGGCAAGCGGCTCGGCGGCGACGCCCCGCTCCGTGACCTGAGCTATCACACCCGGCAGGCGGACGGCTGCCTCGACGCGGGCCTGCGCTTCGTCGACGCGATCGGCATGGATGTGTCCACCGGCACGGACGACGAGATCTTCGACCGCTTCGCCGCCGAGGTCGCCCACACCAGGTCGCTCGACCCCGACCTCGCGCTCGGCGCCTCGATCATGGGGCAGGTGCAGTGGTCCCCCCGTCCCGAGGCCGCCGAGATGGAGGTCGAGGCGATGCGCCGGTTCGGCGTCACGAACCAGGCCCACTTCCTCGAGTCGCCCGAGGCCGTCCCGCTGCAGCAGGCGAAGTTCGCGCTGTACCGGGATGCGGGCGCCCTCGGGCCGGACATGATGTTCGGCCACTTCATCCAGACCACGCAGGAGATCATCCGCGCCACCGCGGAGGCGGGCGCCTCGATGTCGTGGCAGCCCGCATCCAACGGACGGCTCGCGTCGGGCGTCGCCCTCGTGCCGGAGATGCTCGAGCTCGGGATGCGGGTCGGGATGGGCCTGGACGACCAGGCCTGCACCGACATCGCCGACCCGTGGGGCAACATGCGCGCCGGCGTCTTCATGCAGCGGGCACGCACCAAGGACCCGCTGTCGATGACGCCGGAGCGGGTGCTGCGGCTGCACACCCTCGGCGGCGCACGCATCCTCGGCGTGGACGACCGGGTGGGCAGCCTCGAGGTGGGCAAGTTCGCCGACTTCGTCGTCGTGGATCCGCGGATGCCCGACGTCGGCCCGCTGTGGCACCCGGTGCGCACCTACGTGCTGTCGATGAGCCTGCGGAACCTCAAGCGCGTCTACGTCGGCGGCGAGCTCGTGAGCGAGGAGGGGCGGTCCACCAACCCCCTCGCGGCCGAGGCGTCGGCCAGGCTGCACGCAGACCTGCCGGCGCGCGCAGCCCGCGTCGGCCACCCGCGCTGAGCGGTGCTCAGCGC
>JAEZSU010000275.1 GCA_023421635.1 Actinomycetes bacterium
CGGCGACGGTGCGGGCGGCCGTCGTGCCGATCGCCCTGCTCCTCATCCTCGCGGCCGGCATCGCCGGCGCGGCGATGCGGCTGGAGGCCGAGCGACGCGCAGGCCGGAGGAGGGGGACGGCATGACCACGGATGCGCCACGACGCCGCTCGGTGTGGCGGCACCTCGGGGCGGGCGCCGGCGGCGCGGCGCTGCTGTTGCTCACCGCCGCGGCGATCTGGGTGGTGGGACTGCCCTGGGTCACCGGATCCACCCCGCTCACCGTCCTCAGCCGCTCGATGGAGCCCGCCCTCACCGTGGGCACGCTCGCCGTGGTCCGGCCCGTCGAGGCGTCCGAGGTGCGCATCGGCGACGTCATCACGTTCCGCACCGCCGAGCAGCAGCTCATCACCCACCGGGTCGTCGCCGTCACCATGTCCACCGCAGGTGGCACGACGTTCCGCACGAAGGGCGACGCGAACGGCACGATCGACGAGGCACCCGTCGTCGCCGATCAGCTCCGCGGCAAGCTCTGGTACAGCGTGCCCCTCGCGGGGCACCTCAACAGCGCCGTCGGCGAGCACCGCTCGTGGCTCGTGGTCGCGTTCGCCGCGGCACTGTTCGGCTATGCGGGATGGATGCTGGTCGGCGGACTCGTGCAGGACCGACGACGACGGAAGGGGGCGGAGCCGCCCGCGCACTCAGGGAAATCGCCGCAGCCGCGACCGTAGGATAGAAGGCCTATGGATCCGCAACAGCTCTCCGCCGCCCTCCTCGCCGTCCTCGCACCGATCGCCGAGGAGCGACGAGCCGGCGACGGGCCGGAGCCGACGGCATCCGACATCGTCCTCGAGCGCCCCAAGAACCGCGACCACGGCGACTGGGCCTCCAACGTCGCCCTGAAGTTCGCCAAGCCGCTCGGCATGAACCCGCGCGAGCTCGCCACGCGGCTCGCCGAGGGGCTCGAGCGCACGCCCGGGATCGCCTCGGTCGAGGTGGCCGGACCCGGCTTCATCAACGTGCGCCTGGACGCCGCCGCGGCGGGCGCGCTCGCGAAGGCCATCGTCGAAGCCGGTGCCGCCTACGGCACGAACGAGTCGCAGCGCGGCAACACGATCAACCTCGAGTTCGTGTCGGCGAACCCCACCGGCCCGCTCCACATCGGGCACACCCGCTGGGCCGCCCTCGGCGACGCGATGGCACGCCTGCTCCTGGCGAGCGGCGCCACCCTCGTGCGCGAGTTCTACATCAACGACGCCGGCGCGCAGATGGAGCGGTTCGCCCGCTCGGTGCTCGCCGCGGCGGCGGGCGAGCCCACCCCCGAGGACGGCTACGCCGGCGCCTACATCGACTCGCTCGCGCAGCGCGTCCTGGCGGAGCGCCCCGACCTGCTGGACCTCGATGCCGACGAGCGCCTCGTCACCGCGCGCGAGATCGCCTACCGCCTGCAGCTGGGCGAACTGCAGGCCTCGCTCGAACAGTTCAACGTGCACTTCGACGTCTGGTTCAGCGAGCGCATCCTGCACGCGACGCCCGAGGACGGCGGCCCGAGCCTCGTGGACGAGGCCGTGGAGCGGCTGCGCGCGCAGGGTCACGTCTTCGACGAGGACGGGGCCGTGTGGGTGCGCACCACCGCATTCGGCGATGACAAGGACCGCGTCATCCGGCGCTCCAACGGCGAGTACACCTACTTCGCCGCCGACGCGGCGTACTACCTCAACAAGGGCGACCGCGGGTTCGCGCACAAGATCTACCTGCTCGGCGCCGACCACCACGGGTACGTGCACCGGCTGAAGGCGCTCGCCGGTGCCGCGGGCGACGACCCGGAGAAGGACATCGAGGTGCTCATCGGGCAGCTCGTCTCGGTCAACGGTGCGCGCCTGTCCAAGCGCGCCGGCAACATCATCGAGATGGACGACCTGCGCGAATGGCTCGGCACGGACGCGCTGCGGTACTCGCTCGCGCGCTACCCCGCCGATTCGCCCCTGACCCTCGACCCCGAGCTCCTGCGCAAGCGCACGAACGACAACCCGGTGTTCTACGTCCAGTACGCCCACGCCCGCACCCACAACGTCGCCCGCAACGCCGAGGCGTCGGGAGTGGACCGCGGCGAGTTCGCACCCGAGACCCTCACGCACGAGACCGAGAGCGCGCTCCTCGGGGCACTGCAGGAGTTCCCGCGCGTCGTGGCGTTCGCCGCAGACGTCCGCGAGCCGCACCGGGTGGCCCGCTACCTGGAGGAGCTCGCCGGGCTCTACCACCGCTGGTACGACAACTGCCGGGTGATCCCGCAGGGCGACGACCCGGTCGAATCCGTGCACCGCACCCGGCTGTGGCTCAACGACGCCACCGGGCAGGTGCTGCGCAACGGTCTCGACCTGCTCGGCGTGAGCGCACCGGAACGCATGTGAGCAGATGAGCACCGGAACGCATGTGACCCGATGAGCGCCGAGACGGGGCCGACCCTGCCGCTGCCGTTCGACACGACGGATGCGGAGCCCGTCCGGCGCCGTCGCCCGTTCGGCTGGCTGATCGCGCTGCTGGTCGTGCTGGTGCTGCTGGTCACCGCGGCGCTCGCCGCGGAATGGCTCGCCCGCGACCTGGTCACCAAGGCCGTGCGGACGCAGGTCGCCGACAGTCTCGGCGTCGCGGACGCGGACGACGTCGGCGTCGACATCCCTGGGGTCCTGCTGCTGCAGCTCGCCCGCGGCACGATCGACGAGGCCACGCTCGACGCCCCGGACGTCGAGGTGGACGGGTTCAGCGGGGCGGCGACCGTGACGGTGTACGGCCTCGCGCTCGGCGACACCCCCTCGATCACCGGCGGGACAGCCGCGGTGACCCTGGATGCGGCGCAGCTGCGTGCGCTCATGGGCACGGTCGACGGGTTCCCCGCGGACACGATCGGGCTCGCGGCACCGAACGTCACCGCATCCGTCGACCTCAGCCTGTTCGGCGCGACCACGACGGTCGGGCTCGCCCTCACCCCGAGCGCCGACGGCGGCGACCTGGTCCTCACTCCCGATGCGCTCACGTTCGGCGACGCGCAGGTCACCGCGGAGGAGCTCCGCACCCGGTTCGGCCGGCTCGCCGACGGCGTGACCCAGGACTGGCGGGTCTGCGTCGCACAGTATCTGCCCGCCGCGCTGACGCTCTCCGGGGTCTCGGTCACCGGCGACCGTCTCGTCGCCTCGTTCGACATCGCCGCAGGGTCGCTCACGGAGGAGGCGCTCGCCGCCAAGGGCGTCTGCCCCTGAGCCCCCCGCATCCCATCTCGCCCCGAGCCCCCGCATCCCGTCTCGCCCTGAGCGCGTATCCGTTTCGTGAGCGCGTATCCGATCGGGTGCGCACTCACGAAACGGATGCGCACTCGGCGGCGGGCGGATGCGGGGACGGCGGGCCGAGCGCAGGCTCGCGGACCCGGCGGGGAGGGCGTGCGCGATCCCCTAGACTGCAAGGGATCCGCGCGCGCCCGGTGTCCCGATCCCGGCGGTGCACGTCATCCACCCCTTCCGATTGGTCCCACCGTGTCAGCCTCGCCCGACCGTCCGTTCGCGCCGACGTGGCTCGCCGTGCCGGACGACGCCAACGCCCTCGTGCCGCAGGTGTGGCCCGCATCCGCCCACCGCGAGGAGGGCGCGCTCGTCATCGCGGGGGTCCCCGCCGCCTCGCTCGCCGAGACCTTCGGCACCCCGCTGTACGTGATCGACGAGGGAGAGGTGCGCGACCGCGCCCGTCGCACGCGCGACGCCTTCGACCGCGCGGCCGCCGCGCACGGCACCACCGCCCGCGTCTACTACGCCGGCAAGGCGTTCCTCTCCACTGAGGTCGTCCGATGGGTGCTCGACGAGGGCCTGAACGTCGACGTGTGCTCGCCCGGTGAACTCGCCGTCGCCCTCGCCGGAGGCGCCGCCCCCGCGCGCATCGGGTTCCACGGCAACAACAAGAGCGTCGCCTCGCTCACTCACGCGGTCGAGGCGGGCGTCGGCACGATCATCATCGACAGCCGTATCGAGATCGAGCGCCTCGCCGAGATCACCGCGCGCCTGGGGACGGTGCAGCCGGTGCTGCTCCGTGTGAACAGCGGCGTGCACGCCGAGACCCACGCCTTCCTCGCCACCGCCCACGAGGACCAGAAGTTCGGCTTCGCCATGGAGGATGCCGCTGCCGCGGTCGCCCGCATCCGCGAGGTGCCGGGGCTGCGGTTCGTGGGCCTGCACTGCCACATCGGGTCGCAGATCTTCGGCGTCGCCGGGTTCGCGGAGTCCGCCGCCCGTGTCATGGACCTGCACGCGCAGCTCGCCGAGACCGCGGACGTGCCCCTCCTCAACCTCGGCGGCGGCTTCGGGATCGCCTACACCTCGGTCGACGACCCGAGCCCCGTGGAGGAGCTCGCCGACGGCATCGTCGCGGCCGTCGCCCATGAGTGCGCGACGCGCGGCATCCCCGTCCCTGCGCTCGCGTTCGAACCCGGCCGCTCGATCGTCGGCACCGCGGGCGTCACCCTCTACGAGGTCGGCACCACCAAGCCGGTCCGCGTCGACGACACGCACACCCGGCTGTACGTCAGCGTCGACGGCGGGATGAGCGACAACGCCCGTACCGCACTGTACGGCGCCGCCTACTCGGCGCGGATCGCGTCGCGGACGAGCGAGGCCGAGCCCGTGCTCGCACGCGTCGTCGGCATGCATTGCGAGTCCGGCGACATCGTCGTCGAGGACGAGTACCTCCCCGGCGACGTCGCCCCCGGCGACCTGCTGGCCGTCCCCGCGACCGGCGCCTACTGCTTCTCACTGTCCAGCAACTACAACCATGTGCCCCGCCCACCCGTGGTCGCGGTGCACGACGGGACGGCGCGCGTCATCGTGCGCGGTGAGACGGTCGAGGACCTCCTCGCCCGCGACGCCGGCGTCCCGAACCGGGAAGGGGAGGCATGATCGACTACCGCAACCTGCGTGTCGCGCTGCTGGGGGCCGGAGCCGTCGGATCCCAGGTGGCGTCGCTGCTGCTGCGCCACGCCGACGAGCTGGCCGACCGTGCCGGGGCGACGCTCGAACTCGCCGGCATCGCCGTGCGCGATGTCGACGCGCCGCGCGACGTCGACCTGCCCAAGGAGCTGTTCACCACCGACGCGGAATCGCTCATCGTGGGCGCGGACATCGTCATCGAGCTCATGGGCGGCATCGAGCCGGCCCGCACCGCGCTCCTGCAGGCCATCAACTCCGGCGCCGACGTCGTGACCGCCAACAAGGCGCTCCTCGCGACCCACGGCACCGAGATCTTCGACGCCGCCGACCAGGTCGGCGCCCAGGTGTACTACGAGGCTGCCGCGGCCGGCGCGATCCCGATCATCCGTCCCCTGCGCGACTCGCTCGCGGGCGACCGGGTGAAGCGGATCATGGGCATCGTCAACGGCACGACGAACTACATCCTCGACCGGATGGACTCCGAGGGCGCCGAGTTCGCCGATGTGCTCGCCGACGCGCAGCGACTCGGCTACGCGGAAGCCGACCCCACCGCGGACGTCGAGGGCTACGACGCCGCGCAGAAGGCGGCGATCCTCGCCTCCCTCGCCTTCCACACCACCGTGCCGCTGGAGTCGGTGCACCGCGAGGGCATCACCCGGATCGACAAGGCGATGATGGAGGCCGCCCGCAAGGCCGGCTATGTCATCAAGCTGCTCGCGGTGTGCGAGCGGCTCACCGGCGAGGCCGAGGCGTCCGCATCCGGTGAGGCCATCTCGGTACGGGTCTACCCGGCGCTCATCTCCCGCACGCACCCGCTGGCGAGCGTCCACGGCGCGAACAACGCCGTGTTCGTCGAGGCCGAGGCCGCCGGGTCGCTCATGTTCTACGGCGCCGGCGCCGGCGGCGTGCAGACCGCCTCCGCGGTGCTCGGCGACGTCGTCTCCGCGGCGCGCCGCCACATCGCCGGCGGCGTGGGCGTGGGCGAGTCCACCCGTGCGAACCTGCCGGTGCTCGACATCGGCCGCGCGGTCACGCGCTACCAGATCACCCTCGAGGTGGAGGACCAGCCGGGCGTGCTCGCCACGACCGCCGGCATCCTCAGCGACGGTCGGGTCTCGATCGCCACCGTCGAACAGACCGTCATCGACCCCGAGACGGGCATCGCGACCGGCATCGACACCGAAACCGGTGCGGCGCAGGCGCGCTTGGTCATCGGAACGCACAAGGCACGAGAGCAGGACCTGAGCGAGACCGTGCAGCGGCTCGCCGAGAGCGACGTCGTCGAGCGCGTCGTCTCGGTCCTGCGGGTAGAAGGAGACTGACATGGCACACGTCTGGCGCGGAGTCCTCCGCGAGTACGCCGACCGGCTCGGGGTCACGGAGACCTCGAACGTGGTCACCCTGGGCGAGGGCGGCACGCCGCTCATCCCGGCGCCCGAGCTCTCGCGCCTCACCGGCGCGGACGTGTGGGTGAAGTACGAGGGGATGAACCCCACCGGGTCGTTCAAGGACCGCGGCATGACCGTCGCGATCTCCCGTGCGATCGACCACGGCGCCAAGGCCGTCATCTGCGCCTCGACCGGCAACACCTCGGCGTCGGCCGCCGCGTACGCGGCGCA
>JAEZSU010000281.1 GCA_023421635.1 Actinomycetes bacterium
TCGGCCAACAGCGTCACCTCGATGTGGTCGCAGTAGCCGGCGAGGGCCTCGTCGACCGAGTTGTCGACGACCTCATAGACGAGGTGGTGCAGTCCGCGCTCACCCGTCGACCCGATGTACATGCCGGGGCGCTTGCGGACCGCTTCGAGCCCCTCGAGCACCTGGATGGCGTCGGCCCCGTAGTCGTTCCGTTCGGGAAGGGAACCGTTGTTCTCCGGAACGCCAGCGGGGTTTTCAGTCGTCATAGGTTTCGAACGCTCCGGATCTGTGGAAGGACCTGATCATCCTATCAACTGGGGGCGCTCCGCGGGCCCTGGACGGCCCTGTGGCGTGACGAAATCGGTCACGCCACCCACGGACGTGACTCAACCGTAGGTATCTCGCGGACCGCGCCCTGGAACGGCTCTCGGCCCCCATTTCCAAGAAGGGACGTCCGGCCCGACGAACCGTACGTCCTCGACCCCCGCCTGGGGATAGCGCTCCTCGATGCGAGTCACGATCTGCGCACGCATCATGCGCAGCTGCTTCGCCCACGCGGTCGAGTCGCACTGCACCGTCAGGATGCCGCGCTCCAAGGCGACCGGCCGAGTGTGCGCCGCGGTCTCGGCACCCGCGACCTCGTCCCACTGGCGCACGAGGTCCTCGCGGGCGAGTTCAGGCTCCCAGCCGGCCTGTTTCACCCAGTTGATCAGGACATCTCCGATGCCCTTCGGGTCACGACCCGGACTGAACGGTGCGTGCTCGTCGTCATCGATGACCCTTCGGCGGCGCTGGCGCTGCGCGCCGGTGGGCTTCAGCCCGCGCAGGCGGAGGTAGGTCGCGAGCGTCTCGGGCAGGTCGGCGTCAGACATCGTCGATGCTCCTGATGGTCCCGGCCTCGACCCGCACGGTGCGGCCTCGGAGGTCGGCGGGTACGTCCGCTTCGACCGCGGCGGTCACGATGACCTGCTCGAAATCGTGCACGAGCCCCGCGAGGCGGCTCCGCCGGTCAGCATCCAGCTCGGCGAACACGTCGTCGAGGATCACCACCGGGTCTCCGATGAGGGATTCGGCGCGCAGGAGCTGCGCGGCGGCGAGGCGTAACGCGAGTGCGACCGACCAGGACTCGCCGTGGGACGCATACCCCTTCACGGGCAGTGAGCGGATCCGCAACTGCAGATCGTCCCGATGGGGCCCGACGAGGGTGAGCCCGCGGTCGAGTTCGGCGCTCCGCCTCGCCGCGAGCGCCGACCGGAAGAGGTCCTGGGTCGCCACCGGGCCTTCCGTCGCCACGGCTGCGCCGCCCTCCTCCGGGTCGATCCCGTGGATGGAGCTCAGCCATTCCAGTTCGGGGCGATGGTCTGCGCCCGCGATCGCCGCATACGCGTCGACGAGGGGACCGTGCAGCTCGGCCGTGAGGGCCGCCCTGGCATCGATGATCTGCGACCCGAGCGTGACGAGCTTGTCGTCCCACACGTCGAGTGTCGACAGGCCGGGCCCGGAAACCGCGCGCGATCTGGCGGACTTCAGCAGTGCCGTGCGCTGTTTCAGCACCCGTTCGTAATCCGCGAGCACCCCTGCCATGCGCGGAAGCCGCTGCACCAGCAACTGATCGACGAACCGACGCCGCGCGGACGGGTCGCCTCGCACGATCTGCAGATCCTCCGGGGCGAAGAGGACGACCTGCGCGTACCGGGGGAGTTCCGCGGTGCGCACCGGTGAGCCGCCGACGCGGGCCTTGTTCGATCCCTGCCGTGCGATCTGGGCTTCCAGGACGACGCGACGCTCGCCATGCGCGAGCCTCGCGCGCACGAATGCGCTGTCCGCTCCGGCTCTGACCATCGGTGCGTCCGCCGACACCCGGTGGGACCCGAGCGTGGCGAAGAACGCGATGGCCTCGGCGAGGTTCGTCTTGCCCTGCCCGTTGCTGCCGATGAAGACATTGGGGCCCGGTGCGAGGCTCACATCTGCGCTCGTGTAGTTGCGGAAGTCGACGAGACTCAGCTGCTCCACGATCACCGGGTCAGACTACCCGGCGGTGCTGACACACGACCGGTGTCCGCAGCTCAGCGAAGCAGCAGGTTGGGCTGCAGCAGGTACTTGAAGCTGTCCTCGCCGCCCTTGTCGATCGAGGTCTGCGGGGTGACCAGGATCGGGCTGAGCTTGTTCGCGTTGTCGCTCGAGGTGAACGTGATCCGCGTGAACTCGCTGCGGACCGCGGCGAGCGATTCCAGCAGGTACTGCGGGTTGAGGCCGAGGGTGACCTCCTCGCCGGCGAGGGTCGCGTCGACGGACTCGGTTGCGCGCGCCTGCTCGGTACCGGAGGCCTCCATCGCGACCGTCTCGGGCCCGAAAGTGAACCGGAGCGGCGCGGACCGGTCGAGGACGAGCGACACACGACGCACGGCTTCGATGAGATCGGCGGTGTTCACGACCGCGTAGTGGTCGGTCTGCTCCGGGAACAGGCGGCGCACCGGCGGGAAGTTGCCCTTGATGAGCAGTGACGTGACGGTCTTGTTGCCGGAGCTGAAGGCGATGATCTCGCGGTCGCCGGAACCCGAGAACGCGATCGAGATGTTCTCGCCGTGCGCGAACGTCTTACCGACCTCCTGCAGGGTTCGTGCCGGGACGAGGGCGGTGGCCTCCTCGGTGGCGGTGTCGCCGCCGTCCCAGGGGATCTCGCGGAGCGCGACGCGGTAGCGGTCGGTCGCGACGAGGCTGAGCCGGGTGCCGGTCACCTCGAGCTGGACGCCGGTCAGGACCGGGGTGACGTCGTCGCGGGAGGCGGCGAACGCCACCTGCGAGATCGCGGTGGCGAACACTTCGGCCGGCACCAGACCGGACTCGCCGGAGACCTCGGGGATCGCGGGATATTCCTCGACGGGCATCGACGACAGCGTGAAGCGGGCCGAGCCGCAGGTGAGCACGATGCCGTCGTCGTCGACGGCGATCTCGATGGGTGCGTTCGGCAGGCGGCTGGCGATGTCCGACAAGAGCCGGCCGTGTACGAGGATCGTGCCCGGTTCGTCGACCGAGGCCTCGATCGTCGTGCGAGCGGACGCCTCGTAGTCGAACGCGGACAGCGTGAGCCCCGCATCCGAGGCTTCGATGAGCACACCGGCGAGGATCGGCTGCGGGTTCCGCTGGGGGAGCAGCTTGACAACGAACGACACCGCGTCGCTGAACACATCGCGGTTGACCTGGAATCTCACGGACTCTCC
>JAEZSU010000295.1 GCA_023421635.1 Actinomycetes bacterium
TGGAACCCGGCCTTCGCGAGGCCGCGGAGGGGGGCGGGACGGGTGAACGCCTCCGCGAGGAACACCACGTCGGGATGCTCGGCGGCCACGGTGGCGATGAGCCACTCCCAGAACTGCAGGGGCTTGGTGTGCGGGTTGTCGACACGGAAGATCTTCACGCCCTGCGCGATCCAGTGCCGGACGATCCGGAGCACCTCCGCGCGGATGCCCTCGGGATCGTTGTCGAAGTTGATCGGGTAGATGTCCTGGTACTTCTTCGGCGGGTTCTCGGCGTAGGCGATCGTGCCGTCGGGAAGGGTCGTGAACCACTCCGGGTGCTCGGTCACCCACGGGTGGTCGGGCGATGCCTGCAGCGCCAGGTCGAGCGCGACCTCGAGCCCCTCCGCCTGCGCCGCGCGCACGAACGCGCGGAAGTCCGCGAGCGTGCCGAGGTCGGGATGCACGGCGTCGTGCCCTCCCGACTCCGCGCCGATCGCCCACGGCGAGCGGGGGTCGCCGTCGGCGGCGACCAGGGTGTTGTTCGGTCCCTTGCGGTTCCGCACGCCGATGGGGTGGATCGGCGGCAGGTACACGACGTCGAACCCCATGGCGGCGACGGCGGGCAGCCGCCGCATTGCGGAGCGGAACGTCCCCGATTTCACGGAGCCGTCCTTCAGCCGCCTCGCGCCCTCGGAGCGCGGGAAGAACTCGTACCAGGCGCCGACGCCGGCGCGCTCCCGCTCGACGAGCACCTCCAGCTCGGGACCGAGCGTGGTGAGTTCCTGCAACGGCCTGGCGGCGAAGAAGCCCGCGATGGCGTGGTCGGTCACGATGCCGAGCGCGGTCTCGTCGGTGACCTGCGGGTCGCGCAGGTCGACGGCGCGCTCACGCAGCATCCGTCGCTCCGACTGCGGCCGGTCGCGTTCCGCGGCCGCACGGTCGAACAGCAGCGCACCGCTCTCGCGCATGAGCGGGGCGTCGACTCCTGCGGCGATCTTCAGGCGGGCGGCATGCTGCCAGGTGGCGAACGCGTCGCCGAACCCCTCGAAGCGGAACCGCCACACCCCTTCCTCGAGGAGGGCGAGCTCGACGAGCCAGTGGTCGAGGCCGTTCTCGAGCGGGTGCAGCCGGTGCAGCGATTCGTCACCGCCGGGCGAGGTGAGGCGCAGGTGCACCCCGATGCGGTCGTGCCCCTCGCGGTAGGCGGTGATCCGGAACGGCACCACCTCGCCGCGGAACGCGGAGGGGCGGTACGCCTCGCCGGGCACGGCCGGCCGGGGATCGGTCAGCGGGATGCGGCCGATCACGGTGTCGCCGGTGCGCCGACCTTCGACGGCCGGGCGGAGGGGGATCGGGGCGGGACTCCGCCAGGGGGAGGGTGTCGTCACGGGGGCAGCCACCCTTCGAACCTATCGCGCCGCCCCAGGGGCGGACAGGCGGTTGCGCGCGCTCACTCGACCCGGAACAGGTGCATCGAGGTCGACGGCACGGGGATGGTCTCGCCGGGGTCGTGGACGGGCTCTTCGGGCGATGGGGATTCCTGTGCGCTGGACCACAGCGACACGTACCGGGAGACGCCCTCGATCCGAGGGAGCGTCACGTCGATCGGCACCTCGTCGCCGTGCACGATCAGCAGGATGCGGTTGTACGCCTCGGTCTCGGGGGTCGAGGCGGCCACGTACTGCAGGGTCCGGTGGGCGGGGTCGGTCCAGCGGTCGCCGGACATGGTCTCGCCGTGCTCGTCGTACCACTCCATGATCGACGCCGAGGGTGTGGTCTCGCCCTGTCGTGCGAACCGGATGGGCCGAAGCGCGGGGTTCTCGCGCCGCAGCTCGGTGAGGCGGCTGACGTGGGCCATGAGGTCGCGCTGCCACGGCTCGTGGTCCCAGTGCAGCCAGGTGAGGGTCGAGTCGTGACAGTACGCGTTGTTGTTCCCCCGCTGCGTGCGCCCGAACTCGTCGCCGGCGGTGAGCATCGGGATCCCAGCGGACAGCAGCAGCGTGCCCAGGAGGTTCCGCATGGCCTTCCGTCTGGTGGCGAGGATGCGGGGATCGGTGGTGAGTCCTTCCGCGCCGTGGTTGAACGAACGGTTGGTGTCCGCGCCGTCGCGGTTCTGCTCCCCGTTGCCGAGGTTGTGCTTCACGTCGTAGGAGACCAGGTCGTGCAGCGTGAAGCCGTCGTGGGCGGTGACGAAGTTGATGCTCGCGAGCGGGCCCCGCTCCTCGCTGAACGTGTTCGAGGAGCCGGCGAGGCGCGTGGCGAAACCGCCGATGCCGACGGGCGCGGAGGACGCGCGCCGCGCGTAGTCGACGTCGCTGAGCCAGAAGTTCCGCACCCGGTCGCGGTACCGGTCGTTCCACTCGTGCCAGCCGGGGCCGAAGTTGCCCGTCTGCCAGCCGCCCATGCCGACGTCCCAGGGCTCGGCGATGGTCTTGACCCCCGCCAGCTGCGGATCGGTGACGATCGTTCGCAGCAGCGGGTGGTCGGGGGTGAACACGTGGTTCGCGTCCCGGCCGAGCGTCGTCGCGAGATCCAGCCGGAACCCGTCGACCTGCACCTCGTTCGCCCAATACCGCATCGAGTCGAGCACGAGTCGGGCGGCGGCATCCGTCGCCGTGTTCAGCGAGTTGCCGCAGCCGGTCACGTCGATGTACGCACCGTCGTCCTGCTGCCGGTAGTAGTGCCGGTTGTCGATGCCGCGCAGGCTCGATCGCGGACCGCCGATGCCCTCCTCCGCGGTGTGGTTGTAGACGACGTCGAGGATGACCTCCAGTCCCGCCTCGTGCAGCAGGCGCACCATGCCCTTCACTTCGCGCAGCACCGCGGCAGGGCCCTCCTGCCGGGCTGCGGCCGTCGCGTAGGCGGCGTGGGGCGAGAAGTAGTTGACCGTGTTGTAGCCCCAGTAGTTGTCCAGACCCAGCTGGAGCAGGCGCGGCTCGGAGGCGAAGGCGTGGATCGGCAGCAGTTCGATCGTCGTCACGCCGATGCGATGGAAGTGCTCGATCATCGCGGGATGGGCGAGCCCGGCGTAGGTGCCGTGCAGGGCGGGCGGGACACCGGGGTGCCGCTTGCTGAGGCCTTTGAGGTGGCCCTCGTAGATGACGGTGCGATCGAGCGGCACGGCGGGCTTTGCCACGCCGCCCCAATCGAAACCGTCCGCGACCACGGCGCCGCGCCAGTCGCCGAAGCCGCCTGAGACGAGCCCGCGCGCGTACGGGTCGACGAGGAGCGTCGCGGGGTTGAACGTGTTGCCGGCACCGGTGGGCCCCGCCACCCGCAGGGCGTAGCGGCTGCCCTCGTGCAGGAGCGCCGTCGTGACCTCCCACACGCCCCCGACGCCGCGCTCGAGGGGCACCGTGTCGGTCACCCAGTCGAGGTCGACGTCGTCGAAGACGACCAGTTCCACCGCATCCGCGTTCTGCGACCACACCCGGAGGGTCGCCACGCCGTCGTGCAGACGGACGCCGAGATCGTCCAGCGTGCTGCCGAGCAGACCGGCGTTCCCGGCGGCGTCGGGCGAGGTCGTGGTCGGGTCGGCCATGCCGACTACCCTAACGAGCGTCGGCACCGTGCTTTCACCGGCCGGGTGCGCCGGCACTGCCATACTGACGGCGTGAACAGCCTTCGTCTCGCCGCGGCCGCAGTGGTCGCCGCCGCAGCCTTCGCCCTTTCCGCCTGCGCCGGGAGCGCCACCCCGGGCGACGCGTCGTCGCACGTCATCGCCCCGGTCACCGTCGAGGCGAACGATCTGCAGGGCGAGACGGTCGACCTGCTCGTCGGCCAGACCCTGAACATCAACACCGGCGACCTCGCGGTCGACAGCTACCGCGGCGAGGTCGCCGACAGCAAGGTCGCGACGTTCGTCGCCGGGCACGACGACGGCAGCGCCACGTTCAACCCGGGGGTCGAGGCCGTCGCGCCCGGGACCACGAAGGTCACCATGACCAACAGCGACGGCGGGATTCAGCCGCTCGAGTTCACGGTCGTCGTCACCGAGAAATGACCGTCACGGGCGCTGCGCCTCGTCGCCGCGCAGCGCCCGGTGCACGCGGTGGAGATCCTCGAGCAGGGAGCCGATGAGGATCCAGTGCTGCGGGGACGGGCTCGAGATGTGCAACGGAGCCGTCAGGGCCGGGGGCTCCGTCGCGGGTTGCGGCGTGCCGTAGCCCTGTCCCACGTCGTGCGCCGCACGCCGCAGCTGCTCGGCGATCGCCCGGACGTTCGGGTCGTCCGGCAGGTCGGCGCCGTATCCGTCGTACACCGTGCGGGTCATGCCGATGAGCTGCGTGATCACCGGGCTGTACACCTCCAGCGCAGCGCGGAGCCGTTCGAGCTCGGCACGGTGCCGCTTGCCGCGGGGGTTCAGCGCGAGCGAGTCCTCTGC
>JAEZSU010000011.1 GCA_023421635.1 Actinomycetes bacterium
GCGGCGCTCGCGTTCTACCGCGACGTCTTCGGCGCACGCGTCACCGACGTCACCGAGTTCGACGGCGTCGTCGTGCACGCCGGCCTCGACTTCGGCACCGGGCTGCTGCAGGTCGGCGAACCCTCCGCACAGTACGGCACCGTGCCGCCGCCGGAGGGCGACGCTGCCTGCTACTCCCTGGGGCTGTACGTGCCCGACGTCGACGCGGTCACCGAACGCGCAGCCGCCGCGGGCGCGACGGTGCGCGAGGCACCCTCGACCTTCGTCTCCGGCGACCGCTTCGCCAGCATCCGCGACCCGTTCGGCGTGCGCTGGTCGATCATGACGCGCGTGGAGGACCTCTCCGAGGAGGAGAGCGCCCGCCGCGTCGCCGAGTGGGCCGCCTCCCTCAGCTGACCCGGAAACGCGAGTGGGCACTCGGATGCCTGCCTCAGGACAGCGGCTTGACCTCGACGTCGCCGGGGGCGGCGCCGGCGGCGACCGTCGCGAAGGCGGTGTAGCCGTCGGCGGCGGCGCGCTCGAGCAGCGCCTTGAGGTTCTTCGTGCGCTGCTCCAGCCGCACCCTGGCCCCCGTGGCGACCATCGCACTCTTGTGCGCGAGGAGCTCGGCCACCGGCACGTCACGGTCGTGCACGAGCACGACGGCGGACACGGCGTCGTCCGCCTGCGCCTGCAGCAGGTCGACGATGCGCTCGAACCCGATCGAGAAGCCGACGGCGGGCACGTCCTGGCCGAGGAAGCGGCCGATCATGCCGTCGTACCGGCCCCCGCCGCCGAGGGAGTACCCCACGGACGGGTGCGCGAGTTCGAAGATCGTGCCCGTGTAGTACCCCATGCCGCGCACCAGGAACGGGTCGAACACGAGGGGGACGCCCTCCGACGCGTCGCTCTGCCGAGCGGCGGCCACGGCCTCCCCGATCCCCACGAGGTGGTCGACCACCTCGTCCGGCACGCCCTCCGGCAGCGCCTTGCGGACCTGCGCCGCGCCGTACGGCACGTATTCGAGCGTCTGCGGGCGGCGCAGGAACGCCGCGAACGCGTCGACGGCCTCGGATGCGGCGCCCCGCTCGCGCAGCTCCGCCTCGACGCCGTCTGCGCCGATCTTGTCCAGCTTGTCGATCGTGATGAGCACCCCGGGGCGCTCCGCCGCCTCGAACCCGAACACGTCGAGCATCGCGTCGAGGGCGCGGCGGTCGTTGATGCGCACGGACGCGCCGGCGAGCCCGAGCGCGTCGAGCGTGTCCAGCGTCGCGGTGATGAGCTCGGCCTCCGCGCGGGCGGACGCGTCGCCGATGATGTCGATGTCGCACTGCACGAACTGGCGGTAGCGGCCCTTCTGCGGGCGCTCCGCACGCCACACCGGCGCGATCTGCACCGACCGGAACACGGTCGGCAGCTCGGCACGGTGCGAGGCGTAGAACCGTGCCAGCGGCACGGTCAGGTCGTAGCGCAGCCCCAGGTCGCTGAGGGCCGCCTGGTCGTCCGCTGCGGCACGGATGGCGTCGGCGTCGAGGCCGCGCTTGAGCACGTTGAACGCCAGCTTCTCGTTGTCGCCGCCGATGCCGGCGTGGAGCCGGTCGTAGTCCTCGACGACGGGCGTCTCGATCTCGTCGAACCCGTGCGCGCGGTAGCGCTCACGGATGACGGCGAGCACGCGCTCACGGCGTGCCTTCTCGGCGGGGAGGAAATCGCGCATGCCGCGCGGCGGATTGACGGTGGCCACGAGGATTCATTCTCCCAGGTCTTCCGGGGTGCCCCCGGACTCTGCGGTGCGGACGGCGTCCTCCAGTGCGCGGGTGCGTTCGCGCAGCGCCCGCTCCGCATCCCACCCCCGTGCGCGTGCGAGCGCGGTGAGCCGAAGCAGCGTCTCCCCCAGCTCCGCCTCCGACTCGGGGCCGGCCACGGGCGCTGCGGGCTCCGCGAGAACGGATGCGGCGCGCCCCAGCAACTTCTGCGCCCTGGCCAGCGCGGGCATCCCGGCGGGTACGCCGTCCAGGACGCTCCGGCGCGTGTGCTTCTCCGCGGCCTTCGCCGCGTTCCAGTGCACGAGCACCTCTTCGGGCGTGGTGGCGACCGCATCCGCGAACACGTGCGGGTGGCGGCGGATCATCTTGTCGGCGAGGTCGCCGGCGACGTCCTCGATGTCGAACGGGTCGTCGGGGTCGCGCGAGGCGATCTCCGCGTGGAACAGCACCTGCCACAGCAGATCGCCGAGCTCCTCCCGCAGCTGCTCGCGGGAGCCCGACTCGACGGCCTCGATCACCTCGTGGCTCTCCTCGACGAGGTACGGCACGAGTGCGCGGTGGTCGATCCCCTGCGTCCAGACACACCGGTCGCGCACCGACCGCATCGTGTCGGCGGCGCGGCGGAGCTGATCGGTCATGCGGTCTCCTCCCGGGCGGCGAGCCGCCGGTAGTGGCGTGCCCGCCAGGATACGAGCACCGCGGCGAGCACGAGCGAGACACCCGATCCCGCCAGCACGCCGAGCACCGCCTCGTCGCGCAGCAGCGCCTGGCCGCCGAACGCGAGCTCGCTCATGAGGAGCGAGACGGTGAACCCGATACCGCCGAGGGCACCGGCGGCGAGCAGGTCGCCGAGCGGGAGCCGCTGCCCCCCCGGCACGCGCATCACGCGCTGGGCGATCCAGCCGGCACCTGCGATCCCGAGCACCTTGCCGACCGGGAGGGCGACCACGATGCCCCAGAAGACCGGCTGCAGCTGGTCCCAGCCGACGTCGGGGATCACGACGAGCGCTGCCGACAGCGCGAACACCGGCAGCACGAGCGCGTTCACCCACGGCTCGAGCGCGTGCCGCACCCGCAAGGCCGGCTGCTGGCGCATGGCGAGGCCCAGCGCGACGCCGGCGATGGTCGCGTGCACGCCGGAGCGGAGCACGAAGACCCAGACCGCGATCGCCAGGACGACCAGTAGCACGCCGATCAGCACGGAGCGGCGACCGCCCAGGGCCCGGCTCAGCGCGCCGAACACGACCACCAGCACCGCGGCGGCGATGAGCGAGAGCAGGTCGACGTCGGAGGTGAACAGCAGGGCGATGAAGAGGATCCCGACGATGTCGTCGAGGATCGCGAGCGCGAGGAGGAAGACCCGCAGGCCCGAGGGCAGCCCCTTGCCGAACACGGCCAGCACACCGAGGGCGAACGCGATGTCGGTGGCGGTCGGGATGGGCCAGCCGCTTGCGGATGGCGTCCCGGCGGTGAACAGGAGGAACACCGCGATGGGCAGCAGCACGCCGCCCGCCGCGGCGATCGCCGGCCGGAGCCCGCGCCGGAGCGAGTTGAGCTGTCCGGCGGTCAGTTCGTACTGCAGTTCGACCGCGGCGACGAAGAAGAACACCGCCAGCAGCCCGTCCGCGATCCAGTGGGTGACGGAGAGTTCGAGCACACCCGGCACGCCGAGTTCCAGATGCGCCAGATCGAGGGCCGCAGACCCGAGCGGCGAGTTCGCCAGCAGCAGGCCTGCCGCAGCGGCGGTGAGCAGGAGCAGTGCGGGGAAGCGCTCGGAGCGCAGAAGGGACATGTGTCTCCCGTCGGTGGCTCACGCCACAGTCGCCGGCGTGCCCGATCGGCACGACGAGCCGACCAGACTTCCCGGCACACCGCTCACCATCGTACCCGTGACATTCCTGCAATCCGCGACGACTAGCGTTGAGTGCATGCGCGAACCCACCCCCACGGAAGCCCTGGATCTCGTCGGCCGGTACGAGGCCGGCCAGGAGATGCCCGAACGCATGCGCGCCGATGTGCGGCTGCTGGGCACGCTGCTCGGGCAGGTGCTGCGCGAGAGCGGCTCCGAGGGCCTGTTCGAGGACGTCGAGCGGCTCCGGACCGCGACGATCGCGGCCTACACCGACCCGGGGTCGGATGCGTTCGACCGCGCCGCGGCCATCGCCGACGCGTTCTCGGTGGCCCGTGCCGACGAGGTCGCGCGGGCGTTCACGGCCTACTTCCACCTGGTGAACCTCGCCGAAGAGCACCAGCGGGTGCGCGTGCTGCGCGAACGGGACGGCGAGGACCGGCCGGGTGCGACCGACACGCTCGCCGGCGCCTACACCCGGCTCGCGGAGGAGGTCGGCGAGGACGAGGCGCTCACGCGGCTGCAGGACCTCCGCTTCCATCCCGTCTTCACCGCCCACCCCACCGAGGCACGCCGCCGTGCGGTGTCCACCAGCATCCGGCGCCTGTCGACGCTCCTCGAGGGCTACGACAGCACGGGCGAGGGCAGCGCCGAACGACGCCGTGCCGAACGACGGATGCTGGAGGAGATCGACACGCTCTGGCGCACCGCCCCGCTGCGCGCCGAGAAGCCCTCCCCCACCGACGAGGTCCGCTCGGTGATGGCGGTGTTCGACGACACGCTCTTCACCGCGGTACCGCACGTGTACCGCCGCACCGACGACGCGCTCCGCCCCGGCGGCGGCGCACGGCCCCCGATCGTGAAGCCCTTCGTCCGCGTGGGGTCCTGGGTCGGCGGCGACCGCGACGGCAACCCGTTCGTCACGGCGAAGGTCACCCGCAAGGCGGCCGCGATCGCGAGCGAGCACGTCCTCCTCGGTCTCGAGCGCGCCGCGAAGCGCATCGGCCGCGGGCTCACGCTCGACGCCACGACCACGCCCCCGTCCGCCGCGCTCGAGGCCCAGTGGGTGCGCCTG
>JAEZSU010000163.1 GCA_023421635.1 Actinomycetes bacterium
CGGCTGGCGTTGCGGCCCGCGGCCCCTCGGCCCGGCTTACTTGTGGAGCGGTGCGTACCGGAACTTGAAGGACCCGTCGAGGACGGCGCCCTCCACGTCCGTGCCGACCACGGCGACCTGGGTGCCCTGCAGCAGCGGCAGGGTGGAGAGGTCGTTCGCGACGAGCTCCTGGATCTTCTCGATGTCGGCCTGGCGGGCTGCGGCGTCCGTCTGGGTCGCCTGCTCGGTGATGAGCTGCTGCACCTCGGGGTTGTCGTAGTGGTTGACCAGGAAGTTGTCGAGCGAGAAGAACGGCGTCAGGTAGTTGTCGGCATCCGAGTAGTCCGGGAACCAGCCGAGCTGATACATCGGGTAGACGTCCGCGGTGCGGTCCTTGGCGTACTGCACCCACTCGGTCTGCGCGAGGTTCACGGTGAACAGGCCGCTCTCCTCGAGCTGCGACTTGATGGCGGCGTACTCGTCACCCGAAGAGGGGCCGTAGTGGTCGCCGTTGTACTGCAGGTTCAGCACCACGGGGGTGGTGACGCCCGCGGCGGCCAGTGTCTCGGCGGCCTTGTCGGCATCCGGCCCGCCCTCACCGTCGCCGTAGAGGTCCTTCAGGGGCTCGATGGCGCCGGTCAGGCCCTGCGGGACGTACGAGTACAGCGGGGTGTAGGTGTCCTTGTAGACGTCGGCGGCGAGTGCGTCGCGGTCGATGAGGTCGGCCATCGCCTGGCGGACGGCGAGCGCCTTCGCCGGGTCTGCGTCCTCGGTGGCGGCACCGAACGGCTGGGTGTCGAAGTTGAAGACGATGTAGCGGATCTCGCCGCCGGGGCCGTCGACGATCTCGACGTTGTCGTTGCCGGCGAGGTCGTCGATGTCGGTGGCGCTGAGGCTGCGGAACGCGACGTCGATGTCGCCGTTGGCGACGTCGAGCTTCAGGTTCGACGCGTCGGCGTAGTACTTCACGGTGACGCTGCTGTTCTCCGGCGCGCCGAGCGCGCCCTGGTAGTCCTCGAACGGGACGTAGGAGATGAGCTCGTTGACCTTGTACGAGTCGATCACGTACTGGCCGGCGAATGCGTTGCCCTCGACGATGTCGTCGTCCGGGGTGACCGCTTCGGCGGAGAAGACCTCTTCGTCGACGATCGGGCCGGCGGGGCTGGAGAGGATCTGCTCCCAGGTCTGGGCGTCGCCGTTCTTCAGCGTGAAGACGACCGTGGTGTCGTCGGGCGTCTCGACCGACTCGAGGTTGCCGAGCAGCGACGACGGCCCGTTCTCGTCGGCAATGGCGAGCTGCCGGTCGAAGCTGAACTTCACATCCGAGGAGGTGAGCTCGTGGCCGTTCGCGAAGGTCAGGCCGTCCTTGAGGGTGACGGTGTACTCGGTGGGCGAGGTGAACTCGCCGGACTCCGCGATGTCGGGGGTGACGTCGGCGGTGCCGTACTGGCTGTTGAACAGGAACGGGTAGACCTGGTTCATGACGGCGAACGACCCGTTGTCGTACGAGCCGGCCGGGTCGATCGAGGTGATCTTGTCGGTGGTGCCGACGATCAGATCGCCGCCTGCCGCGCCGGTGTCGCCGTCGTCACCGCCGCCACCGGCGCAGCCGGCGAGGACGAGGGCGGAAGATCCGAGGGCCACGACGGCGAGACCGAGTCGTCCGCGCGCGCTGGAATGCGAGTGCATGTTGCTACCTCTGCTGTGGGGGATGAGGGGGGACGCCGCGCTGGCGCGACGCATGCCGGTCATCCTGCCCCGCGAACGGCGTCGCGACAAAGCATTGATGCATTTTCGTAACGAGACCGAAACCCGGCGATCGTGAACCTCGGTTCCGCCTCCTCGTCAGTCGGCCAGGCGCCAGTCGTCGAAGCTGAAGCCCGGCGAGACCACGCAGCTGACCAGGACTTCTCGTGCGTCGACGGGACGCGCGGCTTGCCAGACCCCGGCGGGAACGAGGCATTGGGCGACCTGGCCCGCCGCGATGTCCGGGCCGAGCACGACCGTCCGCTCACCGGCCGGGGCGACGCCGTCACCCCCGAAGGACAGCTCGAGCGCACCGGGGCCGTGCCACAGCCACAGTTCGTCGCTCGTGACGACGTGCCACGCGCTGTGCTCTCCCTCGGTCAGCAAGTAGTGGATGCAGGTGGCCGCCGGCCGCATCCCGCCCGGGGTGTCGATCGTGGCGTCCGCGGTCCAGGTGCGCCGGAACCAGCCGCCCTCCGGGTGCGGGTCGAGGTCGAGCTGTTCGGCGAGGGCGGGTCGGGGCGTGTCCACGGCCACAGCGTAGGCGGGCAGCGTGACGGGGCGGCACGTTTCGTCTCGCTCCGCTCGCTCAACGCCCAGACACCCCGGCCGTCGAGCGACGCGACGCGACGCACCCCCGGTCGTTGAGCGAGGAGCGAAGCGACGAGACGAAACGGCACCCCCCGGCGCGTTTCGTCTCGCTCCGCTCGCTCAACGCCCAGACACCCCGGTCGTTGAGCGAGGAGCGAAGCGACGAGACGAAACGGGCGGCTCAGCCGCGAGCGGCCCACCAGGCGCGCAGCCGCGCCTCGGCCTCCTCCGGCCCGAGCGGCCCCTCGTCCAGCCGCAGGTCGAGCAGGTACCGGTACGCCTCGCCGACCTCGCGGCCGGGGGTGATGCCGAGGATCCGCTGGATCTCGTTGCCGTCGAGGTCGGGACGGATGGCGTCGAGCTGCTCCTGCTCGCGCAGCGCCGCGATCCGCTGCTCGATGTCGTCGTACGCCGACCGGAGCCGCGCCGCCTTGCGCTTGTTGCGCGTGGTGACGTCGGCACGGGTCAGGATGTGCAGCCGTTCCAGCTCGTCCCCGGCATCGCGGACATACCGTCGCACCGCCGAGTCGGTCCAAGCGCCCTCGGCATAGCCGAAGAACCGCAGGTGCAGGTCGATGAGCAGGGTCACCGAGTCGATCGTCGCGCTGTCGAAGCGGAGCTCGCGCAGGCGCTTGCGCGCCATCCGCGCGCCCTTCACGTCGTGGTGATGGAAGGTGACGGCCCCGCCCGGTTCCAGCTTGCGGGTGGCGGGCTTGCCGATGTCGTGCAGCAGCGCCGCGAGCCGGAGCGGCACGTCGGGCGCCGCACCGGGGTGGCGCGACGTCTCGAGGTCGATGGACTGCCGCAGCACCGTCAGGGAGTGCTCGTAGACGTCCTTGTGATGGTGGTGCTCGTCGACTTCGAGCCGCAGCGCCGGGATCTCCGGCAGGAACTCCGCCATGAGCCCGGTGTCCACGAGCAGCCGCAGCCCGGGGATCGGGTCGTCCGTCTGCAGCAGGCGGACGAGCTCGCCCTGCACCCGTTCCGGGCTCACGATCCGGAGCGTCTCTCGCAGGTCGGTCATGGCCTGCACGGTCTCGGTGGCGACCTCGAACCCGAGCTGCGACGAGAACCGCGCCGCCCGCAGCATCCGCAGCGGATCGTCGCCGAAGCTGATCCGCGGGTCGATCGGGGTGCGGAGCACCCCCTGCAGCAGGTCCTCGACCCCGCCGTTCGGGTCGACGAGGGTCGGGCCCGGCACGCGCAGCGCCATCGCGTTGACCGTGAAGTCGCGCCGCACGAGGTCGTCCTCGAGCCGCTCGCCGAACGCCACGACGGGCTTGCGGGTCTCCCCGTCGTACGTGTCGGCCCGGTAGGTCGTGATCTCGACCTGCTCGCCCCGGATGCGGGCGCCGATCGTGCCGAACGCGCGCCCGATGTCCCACTGCGCGGTGCTCAACGGCTTCACGATCCGCAGGATCTCGTCGGGGTGCGCGCTGGTGGTGAAGTCGAGGTCGTGCGTGCCGACGCCCAGCAGCGCATCGCGCACCGGTCCACCGACGATCGCGAGCTCGTGCCCTGCCTCCTCGAAGGCGCGGGCGAGGGTGTCCACGACCGGTGTGCGGGCCAGCGCGCCCAGGCGCGCGATTCCCTCGGCCATGTTCAGCATGGGTTCGAGCCTATCCGCCGTCGCCGCGACACCGTCCGGGCGCGCATCAGGCGAACGCGAGCATGCCGCAGTGCAGCAACTCCCGCACCCGCGGCAGCAGGTCGGCGCGGAGCGCGGCCGCATCCGCCTCGAGGAGCTCGGCGATCGCGTCGACGAGCGCACCGACGGGCAGGTCGCCG
>JAEZSU010000181.1 GCA_023421635.1 Actinomycetes bacterium
CGTGACGAGCGCCGCGGCGGACGCGCGGTCGACGAGCCGCCGGCACCACTCGGGGCCCGCGATCGGGTCGTGACCCCCGCGGAGGACGAGCACCGGCATCCGGAGCTCGGCGACCGCGTCCTCGATGCGGTACGCGAGCATGTGTCGCAGCTGCGTGAGGTACCACCGCATGCCGCACCGGAGGTAGTCGGCGAGAAGGATCGCGTTCGTCCCCGGTGGTTCGCGCAGCGCGTCCAGGGCGAGCGCTCGCGCCTGTGCGCCCGCGGAGCGGTGACGGTCGTCGGCGACGGGACCGATCACGACCACGTGCGAGACGAGATCGGGGTGCGTCCGGGCGAGTTCGACCACCCACTGCGACCCCATGGACTGGCCGACGAGCACCACGGGTCCGGCCTCGAGTGCGGCGACGAGCGTCGCGAGCGCGGCGGCGAACGCCCCGATCGGGCCGTCGTCGTCGGGCGTGGGCAGTCCGCCGAACCCGGGGAGGTCGACGGAGTGCACGGCGCGGTCCCGTGCCAGCTCCCGGTGCAGCCGCCGCAGATAGCGGTGGGACATGCCGATGCCGTGCACCAGGATCGTGGGCGGCCCGACGGGGACGCCGACGGGGGAGGAGGAGACCACGCCGAACGACAGCTCGTCCACCACGACCCGCCGGAGCGGATCGGGCTGCCGGGCGATCGTGTCGGCGGAAGACATGCGGGCAACGCTACCGCGCACGCACGCACGCCCGACCGGCCGACGGATCCGTCAAGGGCGTATCGGCGGGCGGCGGTGCGCCGCTACCGTGGAGCCATGTCCAACTTCGTCCTCGATCTCGGCAAGCAGGTCGCCTCCTTCGGCGTCACGACCGCATACGGTGAGCAGCAGGATGTCGACGGCATCCGGATCATCCCCGTCGCACTCGCGTGGAGCGGCTTCGGCGGCGGCTCCGACGACACCGGCAGCGGCGGCGGTGGCGGCGGCGGATACGTGATCCCGCTCGGCGCCTACATCCGCAAGGGCGACGACCTGCGCTTCGAGCCCAACCTCGTCGCGTTCCTCGCGGTCGGCATCCCCTTCGTCTGGGTGGCGGGACGTGCGCTGAGCCGCATCGTCCGCGCCCTCAAGAAGTGACCCAGGACGCGGCTCCCCCCGATCTCGACGTCCTCGCCGGCATCGCCGCCGACATCCGGTCCGTGGTCGGTGCCACCGGTCGCTCCGACGCGCTCGTCATCATCGACGGCCGCAGCGGCTCCGGCAAATCCACCCTGGCGCGGATGCTGACGGACCCCGGCACCGAACTCCTCGCGATGGACTCCATCTACCCCGGATGGGACGGCCTCGCCGTGGCATCCGTGTTCCTCCACGCCGACGTGCTCACGCCCCGCTCCGCCGGCCGCCCCGGGCGCTGGCGCCGCTGGGACTGGGAGGCCGACCTCCCCGCGGAGGAGCACCGCGTGCCGCCCGGCGTCCCGCTCATCGTCGAGGGTGCGGGGTCGCTCACCCGCGACACCGCACCGCTCGCCGATGTCTCGGTGTGGCTGGAGGCGCCGGAGGAACTGCGCCGGCACCGGGCCCTCGAGCGCGACGGCGACGCGTACGCGCCGCACTGGGACCGCTGGGCGGCGCAGGAGGTGCGGCACATCGAGCGGCACGACCCGCGGGCGCTGGCGACCCTCGTCTACGACGTGACGGGACCCTCGACGGCCCGCACCAGCTCGTCGAGCCGGTAACCGAGCCACTCGTAGACGCCGAACCTCGGGTCGGCGTCGTCGATGTCCTCCTCGCGCTTGATCCCGAGGCGCTCGGCGAGCACGAGCCGGACGGCGTTCAGCGTGCGCAGCCAGGATGCGGCGCGGTCGGGGTCGAGCCGGATGGCGAGCCCTTCGACGGCCTCCTCCATCGGCAGGTCCGCGACCTCCGTGACATCCCCGGCGACGGCCAGGTCGGCCAGCACGACGCCGGCATCGTCGGCACGGCGACGCAGCAGGTCACGCTCGGTCACGGAGCGGAACTCCCGTGCCGCATCCGGGTCGTCCGGGTACGCGCTCGGGGTCAGCCGCGCGATCGCCGGGTCTTCGGTGCCGCCCTCGGAGAGGAGATCGACGAACTGGGCGACGAGCTCTCGCAGGTGGAGCGCCTCGATGCGGGTGATGTCCATGGTCAGCGTCTCGCTCACACCGGCACCCGCCGTACCGTCGCCCACAGGCCGTAGTCGTGCATCGCCTGGGCGTGCAGCTCCATCTGCTCGCGCGCGCCCTCCGCCACGACGGCGTGGCCCTGTTCGTGGACCGCCAGCATGAGCCGGGTGGCGACGTCGTGGCTGAAGCCGAAGTACGCGCGGAAGACGTGCACGACGTAGCTCATGAGGTTCACCGGGTCGTTCCAGACCACGGTCTGCCACGGCACGTCGGCCGAGGGCGCCCGGACGGTGTCCAGGTCCTCACGCGGGGCGGCGATCGGTGTCATGCCCACCCCAGCTCGTGGAGGCGGGCGTCGTCGATGCCGTAGAAGTGGGCGATCTCGTGCACGAGCGTGGTGTGCACTTCCGCACGGAGTGCGTCCAGATCATCGCAGGCGTGCAGGTGCGGTTCGCGGTACACGATGATGCGGTCGGGGAGTTCGCCCATGCCGTAGCGGTCGCGCTCGGTGAGCGCCCACCCGTCGTACAGTCCGAAGAGGTCGAGGCTGCCGTCCTCGGGGCGGTCCTCGACGACGAACACGACGTTGTCGAGCCCGGCGACCATATCGTCGGGCAGCGCGTCGAGCTCGGCGAGGACGAGGGCTTCGAACGCGTCCGCATCCATGTCGATCATCGCGCACCCGTGCCGGCTGAGAAGGGGGTGTACGGCGCCGGAGGCGCCGTACGAGTGGGGTGGCTAACGGGACTTGAACCCGCGACCCCCGCGACCACAACGCGGTGCTCTACCAACTGAGCTATAGCCACCATGTGCCCTCGCGGGCAACCAGACAATTCTGTCACAAACTCGGAGCGAAGTTTGACACCACCGCCGCTGCGGTCGCCCGAGCGTCGTCGGTGGAGGGTCCGGGAGCCGCCACGAACACCGCCTCGCGGTAGTACCGGAGCTCACGGATCGATTCCAGGATGTCGGCCAGCGCCCGGTGCCCGCCGTGCTTCTCGGGCGCGTTGAAGTACACCCGCGGGTACCAGCGGCGGGAGAGCTCCTTGATCGAGGACACGTCGACGTTCCGGTAGTGCAGCCAGCGGTCGATCCGCGGCATGTAGCGGGCCAGGAACATCCGGTCGGTGCCGATGGTGTTGCCCGCGAGGGGCGCCTTGCCTTCGACGGGCACGAACCGCTGGATGTACTCCAGCGCCTGGAACTCCGCTTCGGCGACCGAGACCCCGGAGGGGATCTCCTCGAGCAGTCCGGAGGTGCGGTGCATCTCGGTGACGAAGTCGTTCATGTGCTCGAGCGCGGACGCGTCGGGCTTGATCACGATCTGGAAACCCTCGTCGAGGACATTGAGCTCGAAGTCCGTCACGACCACCGCGATCTCGACGAGCTGGTCGACCTCGAGGTCGAGCCCGGTCATTTCGCAATCGATCCAGACGAGCCGATCGCCATCAGTACCACTCATGCCGTCAGCTTAGTCGCGGCCTCCGACGCGGCGGCCGTCGGCGCTGGCCCCCTCGGGGCGACTCGAACGCCCGACCAAGAGATTAGAAGGCTCCTGCTCTATCCACTGAGCTACGAGGGGAGGTGTCGTTCCAGCGTACCGGCGCCGCCGTCGAAGCGATGCCCCTCGCGCAGCCGTGGAGCAGGAGGCCGGGTGTGGAGGAGTGGCAGGCTGACGTGCACGAGCGGGCCGATGAGGGCGGCGAACAGGACGGTGCCGAGCCCGACGTCACCGCCCAGCAGCCAGCCGCCGGCGAGCACCGTGAGTTCGACCGTCGTCCGCGCGAGCCACGTCGGCCACCCGAACCGGCTCGTGATCCCGGTCATCAGACCGTCGCGGGGGCCCGCGCCGAAGCGTGCGCCGATGTACAGGCCGCTCGCGACCGCGACGCACACGATTCCGGCGAGGAGGACCGCGAGCCGCGCCACGAACCCGTCGACCGAGGGCAGGAGCCAGAGCGCCACCTGCATGGCGGTGCCCACCAGGAGGATGTTCGCGAGCGTGCCCACGCCCGGGCGTTGCCGCAGCGGGATCCACAGCAGCAGGACGAGCAGACCGATCGCGTTCGTCACCCAGCCGATCCCGATCCCGGTCTGGCGGGACACGCCCTGGGCGAGGACCGTCCAGGGATCGACCCCGAGTCCGGCGACCACGGTGAGCGCACAGCCGAATCCGTACAGCGGGAGGCCGAGGAGGAGTTGGATGACGCGGCGGGGCATGGCCTCATCCCACCCCAGAATTGGCTATCTCGAAAGGTGCCAATTCCCCTATGGTGGCCACATGGACTCCCGCCTGTCAGCGCGTGCACTGACCGCGCTCCTCGGCGGATGGCGTACCAGCGAGCCCGCCTACGAGGCCCTCGCCGATGCCGTCCGGTTGCTGCTGCTCGACAACCGCATCGCACCCCGCACGGCGCTGCCCGCGGAGCGGGAGCTCGCGGCCGCGCTCGCGCTCAGCCGCACGACGGTGAGCGCCGCCTACCGGAGCCTGCGGGAGAGCGGGCACATCGAGAGCGTGCGCGGCTCGGGCAGCGTGACGCAGGCCCTCGGCGCCGCTGCATCAGCGCGCACCACGGTGAGCGACCCGGAAGCGATCGCCCTGCAGCAGGCCAGCCCCGCCGCGTGGCCCGGCCTTCCGGGGGTGATGGCGCAGGTCGCGGGGGAGGCCGCCTCGCTCATCGCACGGCCGGGCTACGTCGTCGTCGGGTCGCCCGCGCTCCGCGCCGCGATCGCCGAGCGGTACACCGCATCCGGCGTCCCGACCGATCCCGCAGAGGTCATGATCACCAACGGCGCCCAGAGCGCGATCCATCTGCTGGCAAGCGTCCTCGTGGGCCGCGGCGACCGCGTGCTGATCGAATCGCCCACCTACCCGCATGCGGCCGAGGCGTTCCGGGTCGCGGGCGGCAGGCTCGTCGGGGTACCGGTGACGACGGACGACGGCTGGGACCTCGACCGCGCCGAGCAGGCGTTCTCCCGGGTGCTCCCGACGCTCGCGTATCTGATGCCCGACTTCCAGAACCCCACCGGGCGCACCATGCGCGAGCACGAGCGGGCGGTGATCGCGCAGGCCGCGCGCCGGGCCGGTACCGTCGTCGTGGTCGACGACACCACGTCGGAGCTCGACATCGACCGCCCGTTCGCGCCGTCGCCGTTCGGTGCGGACCTTCCCGACGTCGTGCGGGTCGGCTCGCTCGGCAAGACCGTCTGGGGTGGCATGCGGGTCGGATGGATCAGGGCGCAGGCCGAGGTGGTCCGCAGGCTCACGGCCGCGCGGTTCGCGCACGAGCTCGGCACCCCGGAGTGGGAGCAGGCGGTCGCCGCCGCGCTCGTGCCGCGGATGGGCGAGATCGTCGCGCAGCGTGCGCAGCAGCTGCGGGAGGGGCGGGATGCGGCCGTCGCCGCGCTCGCGGACCTGCTGCCGGCGTGGCGGGTGCCGCACGTGCACGGTGGCGTGTCGCTGTGGGTCGAGCTCGACGCGCCGCTGTCGGGTGCGCTGGTGATGGCGGTGCGGCAGGAGGGGGTGCTGCTGTCGGCCGGGCCGAGGTTCTCCGTCGACGGCGGGTACGAGCGGAACCTCCGCATCCCGTTCACCGCGTCGCCGGCGGACCTGCGCCGCGCGATCGACGCGCTCGCCCGCGTCTGGCCGCGGGTGCAGGGGAGCGCAGCGCCCGCGCTCATGGACCGGTTCGACGCCGTCGTCTGACCGTCTCTCCTCCCCACCCGGCGCTCGGCCCGGCGCCGTCCACGGACACGCCGTGCCGGCGGGGCCGCACGAGCGG
>JAEZSU010000303.1 GCA_023421635.1 Actinomycetes bacterium
CCCCGGTGCGGCCCGCCGTGTACGGCAGCTGGAGCGAGGCCTGGGGCAGGACCGCCGCGACGGCGCTGTTGGATGGAGGCTCCGAGGTCGACGCCATCGTCTGCGGCAGCGACCAGATCGCCCGCGGCGTGCTGGACATCCTCCACGACCGCGGCGTGCAGGTGCCCGCCGACATCGCCGTCATCGGCTTCGACAACTGGGAACCGATCGCCCTGGGTTCCCGTCCCGCGCTCACGAGCATCGACATGCGATTCGAGGAGATGGGACGGCGGGCCGCACAGCGCTTGTTCGCGGCGCTCGACGGCGCGGAGGAGCCGGGGATCGAGACGGTCGAGCCGCGGCTCGTGGTGCGCGGCTCGACCGTCGAGGGCGCCGGAGCCTCACTTCAGCAGACGCGACAGCCGACGGTCGGCGAGGAGCTTCCCGCCCGTCTGGCAGGTCGGGCAGTACTCCAGGCTGTTGTCGGCGAAGAACACCGACCGCACCTCGTCGCCGCACACCGGGCACGCCTCGCCGCGGCGCCCGTGCACCCGCATCCCGCGCCGTTTCGCGTCCTTGAGGTCGGCGGGCGGCCGTCCCCTCGCCGCGGACACCGCCTCCGCGAGGGTGGCGACCATCGCCTCGAAGAGCCGGTCGGTCTCGGCGTCGTCGAGGCTCGCCGCCAGGGCGTACGGCGACATCCGTGCGGCGTGGAGGATCTCGTCCGAGTACGCGTTGCCGATGCCGGCGATGATCGACTGATCGCGCAGCACGCCCTTGATCTGCGTGCGCCTGCCCACGAGCACGGCGGCGAGGGCGTCGCGGTCGAACGCCGGGTCGAGCGGGTCCGGGCCGAGCCGTGCGATCCCCGGCACCGCGTCGGGGGCCCGGACGACGGAGACGGCCAGCGACTTCTTCGTGCCCGCCTCGGTGAGATCGAACCCGGAGCCGTCGTCGAACGCCACGCGCAGCGCGATCGGGCTCCGGCCCGGCTTGACCGGGCTCGACGGCGCCTCGTCGTACCAGCGCAGCCAGCCCGCCTTCGCCAGGTGGAAGACGAGGTGCAGTTCGTCGCCGTCGACGGCCTCGGTCCGCACGTCGACGAACTTGCCGTGCCGCGCGACCCCGGCGACGACCCGGCCGACGAGGGCGTCGACCGGCGGGTCGTACGTCTTCAGTGCCGAGATCGCCACGACACGCACCCGCTCGATGCGCAGGCCGGTGATCCGCCCGGCGAGGAACTCGACGAGCCCGGTCACTTCCGGCATCTCGGGCATGCGACCATCCTGCCACCGGGCCGGTGGGCGAGGGCGGTCAGTCCACAGCGTCCCAGGCGCAGGGGGTGCGCGGGTCCGTGGGCAGCAGGTCCGCGATCCAGCCGTCGCTGCGCTGCCCGGAGCCGTTGCGGAGGGCGCTGCGCAGCATCCCGCCGTAGCGGAAGCCCAGCCGCTGCGCGATCGCCGCGGAGCCGGTGTTGCCCACCACCGCGCGCCATTCGATGCGGGCGAGGCGCAGCGGTCCGGTGAACCCCCACGTGACGACGGCGTCGGCGGCCTCGGTCATGACGCCCCCGCCGCGGAAGGCCGGAGCGAGCCAGTAGCCCAGCTCGCCCGAGCCGGCACCGAGGCGGTGAAGGCCCACCATCCCCGCCAGCGCGTCACCGCTGCGGACCGCCCAGACCGCGTCGGTCTCCTCGTCCCAGCCCTTGGCCGCCGTCACCGGGAACGCGGCCGCGTGGGTGCGCGTGTAGGGCGACGGCACCGTCGTGTACCGCTGGATGTCGGGGTTCTGGCAGGCGTCGTACACCGCCTCGGCGTCCGCCGCGACCGGGACCGACAGTCGCAGTCGCGGGGTCCGCAGTTCGACCGGTTCCATTCCGACACCCTATGGCCGCGATGCCGACGAAGCGTGTCGGAATTCAGGCTGAACGCGGGCAGCAGCAGCCGGAATCGGCGGCCGACGGCAGATCAGCCTGAATCGTGACGGCGGGGCCGGGCCGTCTCAGGAGCGGCGCAGCAGACCGATGCGGTCGTAGACCGCGTCGAGCGTCGCGTCGGCGACGGATGCGGCCTTCTCCGCGTTGCGACCGAGCACCCGGTCGAGTTCCGCCGGGTCGTCGAGGAGCGCCAGGGCGCGCTCGCGCACCGGGCCGAACTCGTTCACCACGACCTCTGCGAGGCCCTTCTTGAAGTCCCCGTAGCCGCGTCCGGCGTACTCGTCCTCGATCGAGGGGATCTGCCGGCCGGTGAGGGCCGCGTAGATCACGAGCAGGTTCGACACGCCGGGCTTCGACTCCCGGTCGTACCGGACCACGCCCTCCGAGTCGGTCACGGCCCGCATGATCTTCTTCGCGCTCTTGGCGGGGTCGTCCAGCAGCCACAGCACACCGGCGTCGCTCTCAGCCGACTTCGACATCTTCGCCGTGGGGTTCTGCAGGTCGTAGATGCGGGCGGTGTCCTGCTGGATCATCGGCACCGGCACGCGGAAGGTCTCGCCGTAGCGGGCGTTGAACCGCTCGGCCAGGTCGCGGGTGAGCTCGACGTGCTGCTTCTGGTCGTCGCCGACCGGCACGATGTCGGCCTGGTACAGCAGGATGTCGGCGGCCATGAGGACCGGGTACGTGAACAGCCCGACGTTCGTCCCGTCGGTGCCGTACCGCTGCGACTTGTCCTTGAACTGGGTCATCCGGCTGGCCTCGCCGAACCCGGTGATCGTGGAGAGCACCCAGGCCAGCTCGGCATGCGCGGGCACGTGCGACTGCACGTACAGCGTCGACTTGGACGGCTCGATGCCGGCGGCGATGTACTGCGCGGCGGTGCGGCGGGTCTTCTCGCGCAGCTCGGCGGGGTCGTTGGGCTGGGTGAGCGCGTGCAGGTCGACGACCGAGAAGAACGCGTCGTAGGACTCCTGCAGGTCGCGCCACTGCATGAGCGCCCCGATGTAGTTGCCGATCTGGAGGGAGTCGGCCGAGGGCTGCATTCCGGAGTACAGGCGCGCTTTGGTCACCGCTCAAGTCTAGGAGGTGCGCACCGGGCTCCCCGCCGCCGGTCAGCCCAGGCGGTAGTCCGCGATGACCGGCGCGTGGTCGCTCCAGCGCTCCGCGTACGCCGCCGCGCGCGCCACCCGGTAATCGGACACGCGCTCCGCCAGCGGCCGGGTGGCCAGGTGGTAGTCGATACGCCAGCCGGTGTCGTTGTCGAACGCCTGCCCCCGGTTGGACCACCAGGTGTAGGGGCCGTCGACCTCGCCGGCGAAGCGGCGGCCGACGTCCACCCAGCCGAGGCCGGTGCCGGTCGAGCCGTCCACCCCCAGCACGTCGGCGCCCTCGTCGCCCAGGAACCGGTCGAAATACGCCCGCTCGCGCGGCAGGAACCCGGCCTTCTTCATGTTGCCGCGCCAGTTCTTGATGTCGAGCTCGCGGTGCCCCACGTTCAGGTCGCCCATGATGAGCGCGAGCGCGCCGTCGGCGGAGAGCTGCGGCATCCGTGCGCTCATGGCGTCGAGGAACCCGTACTTCGCGTCCTGCTTGGGTGTGCCGTCCTCGCCGGAGTGCACGTAGGCGCTGACGACCGTCAGACGCTCGCCGTCGATGTCGAAGTCGGCTTCGAGCCAGCGACCCTGCGAGTCCACCGTCTCGTCGCCGAGCTCGGTACGGCTCGCGACAGCCGGGATGCGGCTGGCGACGGCCACGCCGGAGCGGCCCTTCGTGTGCGACTCGTCGTGCAGCAGCTCCCACCCGGGGAGCGCCGTCTCGAGGTGCGTACGCTCGGCGCGAACCTCCTGCAGGGCGAGGATGTCCACGCCCGCGGCATCGAGCCAGGTCCCCATCCCGTTGCGGACCGCGGCCCGGATCCCGTTGACGTTGACAGTGGCGATGCGGAGCGTACGAGGCACCCGTCCAGGCTAGCGGGAGCCGCCGACGCCGGGCGTCGCGTCGGCACGGACGGCGCTCTCGTCCGTGCTCGGTGAGAGCGCGTCGGCCTCGCGCTGCGCCCGGCGGAGCGCGGGGAGGAGGAACGGCCTGCGCCAGGC
>JAEZSU010000319.1 GCA_023421635.1 Actinomycetes bacterium
CCGAGACCGACAGCGCCATGTAGGTCTGCCACTGCGTGGAGGTCGTCGTGTCCTCGATGTTCACCTGCAGCACCCGGCGGACGAGCTCGGCGAACACCGCCTCCTGTCCGGCGGGGTCGGGGTCGCCGGCCGCATCCCGCATGCGGTCTGCGTGGGCGGCCAGCACCGACATCGCGGTCTCGACGGTGGCGTTGGAGAACCCGACGGACGTGCCGCCGCCGGGACTGCGGAGCGCATGCACCATGAGCTCGGTGACGAGCTCTTCCTTGCCGCCGAACGCGGCGAACACCGAGCTCCGGGGGAGGCCGACGCGGCGGATGAGCTGCTCCATGTTCAGGTGCTGGAGTCCCACGGTCAGCCCGCCCGAGGCGAGGAGGTCCTGGCCGGCGTCGAGGATGCGGCGGCGCAGCTCTTCGCGGGGGAGGCGCTTGCGGACGGACGCGTCGGATGCGGAGGTCATGGTGCGTGCTCCTGGCGGCCGAGACCGCATCGTTATGGACTGGCGATCCAAAGTCTTGTCGTGGGGGGAGATCTGATTTAGGTTCGAGACGTACCGGCGAGGCGCGGTCACGACATCCGTCGTCACCGCAGCGTTGGGGGGTCGCCGGTCCACCCACATGATGTCCGGCGGCCGAGCCGGGGGCGGCGCCGCCGGACATCGGTGCCTCATTCTACGGTCGCGCCGACCGGCCTGACAGTCGTCGCGCGGCACATGACGTGATGCCCGCCCGAACCGCCGCCGCCGATACGATGGGCCGGTGAATCCCGTGCAGAGTCCGCCGCTCGCGCTCTCCCTCTACCGCGAGATCGCCCGTGCGGACTGGGCGCGGCTCGCGGCCGGGATGGCGCAACCGCTCACCGAGGCCGAGATCGTGCAACTGCGCGGCATCGGCGACCGCCTGGACCCCGCTGAGGTGCGCGAGGTGTACCTGCCACTCTCGCGGCTGCTCTCCCTCTACGCCAACGCGACCAAGCGCCTCGGCGCCGACGAGAGCGCGTTCCTGGGCGACGAGGACGCCACCACCCCGTTCGTGGTCGGGGTCGCCGGCTCCGTGGCAGTCGGCAAGTCCACGATCGCGCGGCTGCTGCGGGAGCTCATGAGCCGCTGGCCGGACACGCCCCGCGTGGAGCTCGTCACGACCGACGGCTTCCTCTACCCGAACGCCGAACTCGAGCGGCGCGGGCTGATGGACCGCAAGGGCTTCCCGGAATCGTACGACCGGCGCGCGCTGGTCGAGTTCCTCACCGCCGTGAAGTCGGGCGAGCACGAGGTGCGCGCACCGTTCTACTCGCACATGCGGTACGACATCGTGCCCGACGCGCACACCACGGTCCGCCGGCCCGACGTCGTGATCGTCGAGGGGCTCAATGTGCTGCAGCCCGCGCCGGCGCCCAACGACGTCGCCGTGAGCGACCTGTTCGACTTCTCCATCTACGTCGACGCCGAGCCCGCCCACATCCAGGAGTGGTACACCGAGCGGTTCCTCGCGCTCCGGCAGGCCGCGTTCAGCAACCCGTCGTCGTTCTTCCAGGTCTTCGCCGACATCTCGGACGAGGAGGCAGTGACGCGCGCCGCCCACTTCTGGAACGAGATCAACCTGCCGAACCTCGTCGAGAACGTGCTGCCCACCAAGCACCGCGCGACGCTCGTGCTGCAGAAGGGCCGTTCCCACGCCGTGGACCGGGTCCTGCTGCGGAAGCTCTGACGCCCCGGCGCTCAGGCGGTGGGCGGCTGCAACCGCCGCTCGATCACCGACAGGATCGCCTGCTCGGTGTCGGCGGCCGTGTCCGCGGCGGCCGCGGCGTTCTCCGCCCCGATGGCGTTCAGGATCTCGGCGCGCTGGATGCTGGTCTCCCGGGGGGCCTTCACCCCGATGCGCACGCTCTCGCCCTTGATGTCGAGGACCGTCACCTCGATGCCGCCGCCGATGACCACGCTCTCACCGACCCGCCTCGTCAACACCAGCATCAGATCAGCCTACTGGGACGCGATGACGTTGGCGGATGACTTCGGTGCGCCGTCGCGGACGACCGCGATCGTCTCGATCGTGAGCGACCCGGCGGTGGCCTCGCTGTAGGAGAGGACCGGCAACCCGTCGGTCTGCGCGGCCACCATCCGCCGCACGGCGGGCCGGAGCGCCGGGGCGCACACGAGCACGGGTTCGCTGCCGTCGCCGGCGGAGGCGACGGCCTCCGCGACGGATGCCACGACCGCCTCCATCCGTTCGGGCTCGAACACGATGTGCGACCCCTCCGGGCTCTGCCGGAGGCTCTCCATCATCGCCTGCTCGAGGAGCGGGTTGATCATGATGACCCGGAGGCGGCCGGCGTCCGCGAACCGTGCCGCGATGGCGGGGCCGAGCGCCGCCCGGGCGGCCTCCACGAGGCCCTCCGGCTCGGTGGAGGTCTTCGCGCGCAGGGCGAGCGCCTCGTAGATGCGGGCGAGGTCGTTGATCGGCACCCGCTCGGAGAGGAGCCCCTGCAGCACCCGCTGGATCTCGGCGAGGCTGAGCAGGTTGGGGGTGAGTTCCTCCACCGCGGCGGGTGAGACCTGCTTCAGCGCATCGGTCAGCTGTCGCACATCCTCGCGGCTGAGCAGGCGCGCCGCGCCCGCCTGGATGATGCTCGACAGGTGGGTGATGATCACGGACGCCCGGTCGATCACGGTGGCTCCGGCGAGTTCCGCGCTGTGGCGCATCTCCATCGGGATCCACTTGCCCTCGAGGCCGAATACGGGGTCCTGCACGGCGGCGCCCGGCAGCGTGGTCAGCCCCTGCCCGAGCGCGAGCAGCGAGCCGGGAGGGGCGGTGCCGCGGCCCGCCTCGACCCCGGCGATGCGGATGACGTAGGTGGACTGCCCGAGCTCGATGCTGTCACGGGTGCGGACCGGCGGCACCACGAGGCCGAGGTCGAGCGCGATGCGACGGCGGAGCGCCTTCACCCGCGCGAGCAGGTCGTCGGGTCCGCCGGTGACGAGGTCGACGATGTTCGGGGCGAGGAGGATCTCCAGCGCGTGCACCCGCATCTGCTCGATGAGCTCCTCGGGTCCCTCCGCTCCGGGGAGGGCGGGGGAGGACGCTGCGGCGGCCGTCGCGGCATCCTCCGCCTTGCGGGCGTCGGCGCGCTTCACCCGCTGCGCGGCGAGCAGCAGCGCCGCACCGATGACGAGGAACGGCAGCAGCGGCATCCCGGGGATGAACCCCAGCGCGATGGCGGCGCACCCGGAGATCATCAGTGCGTTGCGGGACTGGCCGAGCTGCGCGGCAGCATCCGCGCCCATCTCGACATCGGTGTTCGCCCGGGTCACGATCATGCCGGTGGAGACCGCCATGAGCAGCGCCGGGATCTGCGTCACGAGGCCGTCCCCGATGGTGAGGAGGCTGTAGGTGCTGAGCGCCTCGTCGATCGACATGCCGCGCTGTGCCATGCCGATGGCGATCCCGCCGATGATGTTGATGACGATGATCACCAGGCCCGCGATCGCGTCGCCCTTCACGAACTTCGACGCACCGTCCATGGCGCCGTAGAAGTCGGCCTCCGCCGACACCTCGGCGCGTCGCTCCCGCGCCTGCGCCTCGGTGATGAGCCCCGCGTTGAGGTCGGCGTCGATCGCCATCTGCTTGCCCGGCATGGCGTCGAGCGTGAACCGCGCGCCGACCTCCGCGACGCGCTCGGCGCCCTTCGTGACCACGACGAACTGGATGACCACGAGGATGAGGAAGATCACGGCGCCGATGATCAGTGACCCGCCCACCGCGATCTCGCCGAACGCCTCGATGACCGCCCCGGCGTACGCCTCACCGAGCACGAGGCGGGTCGACGCGACGTTCAGCCCGAGCCGGAACAGGGTCGCGACGAGCAGGAGCGACGGGAAGACCGAGAAGTCCAGCGGCTTCTTCACGAACATGGTGGTCAGCAGGATCACCAGCGCGAACATGATGTTCAGGATGATGAGCACGTCCAGCAGGAACGGGGGCAGCGGCACCACCAGCAGCATGATGATGCCGACGACGCCCACCGGCACCGTGATCTTGGTCAGGAGCGATTTCATGCCTGCCTCCTCGGGGGAAGGGTGTGGACACCGCGGGCGCTTCCGCGCCGTCGCAGTGCCGCGACGAACACGAGCACGTGTGCCACGGCCGTGTACAGCGCTTCGGGGATCTCGTCGCCGAGCTCGCATGCGGCGTGCAGCGCGCGGGCGAGGGGGATGTCGCGCACCATCGGCACGTCCTTCGACGCGGCCTCCGTGCGGATGCGGTCGGCGATGACGCCGCTGCCCTTGGCGACCACGCGCGGGGCGGCCTTGCCCGGCTCGTAGCGCAGGGCGACGGCGACGTGGGTCGGGTTCACCACGACGACGTCGGCGTCGGCGATCGCGGCGATCATGCGGTTGCGGCTCACCGCGAGCTGGCGGGAGCGGCGCTGCTGGCGGATGAGCGGGTCGCCCTCGGAGTTCTTGTGCTCGTCCTTCGCCTCGCGCTTGGTCATGCGGGTGTGCTTGCGGTTGCGCCGCATCACCACGAACACGTCCAGCAGTGCCAGGGCGATGCCGACGGCGATGGCGACCTGCAGCAGGGCGGCCGTGCCGTCCGCGGCGATCTGCAGCAGGTAGGACACCGGCTGCGCGCCGCTCGCGGCAAGCACCGGGATGAGCCCGGAGACCACGAGCCACAGGGCCAGGCCGATCGCCGCCGTCTTCAGCAGCGCCTTCGCGCCCTCCCAGAGCGCCTGCACGCCGAACACGCGCCGCATCCCGGAGACGACGTTGAACTGCTCCACCCTGCCCAGCCTGCGGAAGTGGATGCCGCCCTGGAGCGAGGCGACGAGCAGGGTGACCCCGACGACCGCCGCGAGCATCACGCCGACCGTCGGGAGGATCGAGGACATGCCGTCCCGGAGCGACTCCACGGCGGCGGCGGGGGAGGGGTTCGCCACGACCGAGCGCAGCCGGAACATCTGGTCGACGCCGGCGGTGGAGCCCGCGGCGATGATGGCCGGGGCGACGACGGCGACCGCCCCGAGCCCGAACCACGCGGTGAGGTCCTGGCTGCGCGACAGCTTGCCCTTGCGGTAGGCCTCCCGGAGCCGTCGCTCGGTTGCCTGTTCGGTGCGCTCGCCGGAGTCGGGGGTGCTCATTCGCGCACCCCCCGCAGGAGTCGCACGCCGTCGCCGACCACCGCGTCCACGATCGCGGGCAGGGCGATGAACGCCATGCCGGCCAGGGTGAGGGTGAGCAGGATCTTCAGCGGGAAACCGAGGGCGAACGCGTTCAGGGCGGGTGCGACGCGGGTGACGAGGCCGAGACCGGCGTCCGCGAGGAAGAGCACCAGCAGCAGGGGCCCGGCGATCTGCACCGCGGCGAGGAACATCTGCGAGACCGCGTAGACGAGCAGTTCGCCCAGGCCCGCCGGGTCGAAGACGCCGTCCAGCGGGACGGCGTCGAAGCTGCGCGCGAGCCCGGCGATGATGAGCTGGTACCCGCCGGAGGCGAACAGCAGCGCGAGCGCGGTCACGTGGAACAGCCGCGTGAACTGCGCGCCGTTGACCATCGACTGCGGGTCGAACGCCTGCGCGAGCTGGAAGCCGCCGAAGACGTCGATGAGATTTCCCGCCGCCTGCACCGCCGAGAACGCGACCATGACGAGGAAGCCGAGCGCGGCCCCGGTGGCGATCTGCAGCACGAGTGCCCCGAAGAACGCGGCATCACCGAGCGGGGTGTACCCGCTCGCGACCGTGGCGCCCATCACGAGCGACATCGCGACCGCCAGCATCGCCTTGACCCGCGCCGGGAACGCCCCGTACGAGAACGGCGGGGCGATGAACAGGAACGCCGTCACCCGCACGGCGACCAGCATCGTCCCCTCCAGCCAGGCGAAGTCGATGGGGATGAACACGTCACGCTCCACCCAGCAGGCCTGGGAGGCGGGCGAAGAGGTCGTTGGTGAAGGCGATGATCTCCGCCATCATCCAGTTGCCCGCGATGAGGAGTGCCACCCCGACGGCGAGGAATTTCGGCACGAAGGAGAGCGTCACCTCCTGCACCTGGGTGATCGACTGCAGCAGCGAGATGGCGAATCCCACGGCGAGCGCCGTGACGAGGACGGGGGCGGAGAGCTTCGCGGCCACGAGGAGCCCCTGCATCCCGATGTCCAGGACCGCTTCGGGGGTCATCCGGCGCCCCCGTAACTCTCCAGCAGCGACCGGATGATGAGGCCCCAGCCGTCGACGAGGATGAACAGCAGGATCTTGAACGGGAGCGAGATCATCACGGGCGGCAGCATCATCATGCCCATCGACATGAGGGCCGCGGACACGACGATGTCGATCACCAGGAACGGGACGAAGATGACGAACCCGATGATGAACGCGGCACGCAGCTCCGAGATCATGAACGCCGGGATCAGCGTGTACAGCGGCACGCTCGCCGCATCGG
>JAEZSU010000096.1 GCA_023421635.1 Actinomycetes bacterium
CACGGTGCCCGGCTCGAGGCGAACGAGGTCGTCCCCGCGCGCGCCGGGCTCGTGCGGAAGGCGCTCGCGGGGGTGCCGCTCGAGGTCGAGGTGACCGAGCAGGACGGCCGAGAGCGGGCGCACCGCGGCGCGTACGACCGCATCCTCGTCGATGCGCCGTGCACCGGCCTCGGTGCGCTGCGCCGTCGACCCGAGGCGCGGTGGCGCAAGCGGCCCGCCGACGTCCCGGAGCTCACCGAGTTGCAGGCGCAGTTGGTCACCGCGGGCCTGGAGGCGCTGAAGCCCGGCGGCGTGCTGGCGTACGTGACGTGCTCGCCGCACCTGGCGGAGACCGCGGGCGTGCTCGCGGAGGTCCGCCGAGCGTGGGGTGACGACATCGAGGAGCTGGACGCCCGTGCCGTGCTGCAGCGGATCTCCCGCACGCCGCTCGACCTGCCGGCCCCCGCGGACGGCTCCGGCCGCGCCCAGCTCTGGCCGCACCGGCACGGCACCGATGCGATGTTCATCTCGCTCCTCCGCCGCCGCTGAGCCGCACCCGTCGCCGTGCCGCAGCACGCGCGAGCGCGCACCCGTTCGGCGAACGCGCATCGGATCGGATGCGCACTCACGGAACGGATGCGCACTCACGGAGCGGACGTGCACGCAGCGGGTGGCGGGGTCGTGCGGGGGCGGATGCTGGGGACGTGCCCGGGACCGCGATAATGGGCGGGTGACAGGCATCCGCATCAACCCGTCCATCCTCGCCGCAGACTTCGTGAACATGCAGTCCGAGCTCGCCCGCATCGCCGCGGCCGACTTCGTCCACGTCGACGTCATGGACAACCACTTCGTCCCGAACCTCACGTTCGGCCCCCAGATGGTCGAACGCATCCAGGCGACGAGCCCCGTCCCGCTGGACGTGCATCTCATGATCACCGACCCCGAACGCTGGGCGCCCGGGTACGCCGAACTCGGTGCCGCATCCGTGACCTTCCACCTGGAGGCGGCGTCGGAGCCCGTTGCACTCGCGCGGCGGCTCCGCGAGATCGGCGCGCGCGCCGGCGTCGCGGTGAAGCCCGGCACCGCGGTCGACGGCCTGTTCGACGTGCTCGACGAGTTCGACCAGATCCTCGTGATGACGGTCGAGCCGGGCTTCGGGGGGCAGTCCTTCATGCCCGAGACGATGCCGAAACTCCGGCTCCTGGCCGATGAGGCGAAGCGCCGGGGCTCGGCCGTGTGGCTGCAGGTCGACGGCGGCATCGGCGAGTCCACGATCGCGCAGGCTGCCGAAGCCGGGGCGGACACGTTCGTCGCGGGTTCCGCCGTGTTCGGCGCCGACGACCCCGGCCGTGCCATCGCGGCGCTCCGTGCCGGCGCCGCGGAGCACCACCACCACTGACCCCGCGTCCCGGTGCACCGCGCGGCCCCGCGCGTTCGGTACCCTGGGATGGTGAAGACGTTCGAGACTCTGTTCGCGGAACTGAGCGAGAAGGCGGCGACCCGACCCGCCGGATCCGGCACCGTGGCGGAGCTCGATGCCGGGGTGCACACGATCGGGAAGAAGATCGTGGAGGAGGCCGCAGAGGTGTGGATGGCGGCCGAGTACGAGCCGCTGGACGCCGCCGCCGAGGAGATCTCCCAGCTCCTGTACCACGTGCAGGTGCTCATGCTCGCCAAGGGCCTGAGCCTCGAGGATGTCTACCGACATCTCTGAGCGCCCATCCCGACCGCTCACGACCTGAAAGCTGCTGCACCATGCTGCGTATCGCCGTGCCGAACAAGGGCTCGCTCGCCGAGACCGCTGCCGAGATGCTCGCCGAGGCGGGCTACATCGGGCGTCGCGACCCGAAGGACCTGTTCGCCTCAGACCCCGTCAACGACGTGGAGTTCTTCTACCTCCGTCCGAAGGACATCGCCACCTACGTCGGCTCCGGCGCCCTCGACGTGGGCATCACCGGTCGCGACCTGCTGCTGGACGCGCGGATGCCGGGCGCACGCGAGGTCGAAGCCCTCGGCTTCGGCGGCTCCACGTTCCGCTTCGCCGGCACCCCCGGCCGGTTCACCGACGTGTCCGACCTGGAAGGGCTGCGCGTCGCCACCGCGTACCCGGGGCTCGTTGACCGCTTCCTCGACGAGCAGGGCATCGCCGTCGACCTCGTGCCGTTGGACGGTGCGGTGGAGTCGGCGGTGCAGCTGGGCGTGGCGGATGCGGTCGCCGACGTCGTGTCGACCGGCACGACCCTCCGTCAGGCGGGCCTGGAGATCTTCGGCCCGAAGCTGCTGGAGTCGGAGGCCGTCCTCATCACCGGTCCCGAGGAGCCCGAGGGGCTCGAGACGCTGCTGCGGCGCCTCCGCGGGGTGCTGGTGGCCCGCCGCTACGTCCTCGTGGACTACGACCTGCCGGCCGACCTCGTCGAGCAGGCCGTCGCGATCGCGCCCGGCATCGAGTCGCCCACCATCTCGCCGCTGCGCGACCCGTCGTGGGTCGCCGTCCGCGTGATGACGCCCCGGAAGACCGTGAACAAGGTGATGGACGACCTCTACGCCATCGGTGCGCGGGCGATCCTGGTCTCGGCGATCCACAACGCGAGGCTCTGACATGAGCCTGGTGTGCCGTGTCATCCCGTGCCTGGACGTCGCAGCCGGACGCGTGGTGAAGGGCGTGAACTTCGAGAACCTGCGCGACATGGGCGACCCGGTCGAGCTCGCGAAGCACTACTACGACCAGGGTGCCGACGAGATCACCTTCCTCGACGCCACCGCGACCGTCGACGAACGCGCCACCACCTACGACATGGTGCGCCGCACGGCGGAGCAGGTGTTCATCCCGCTGACGGTCGGCGGCGGCATCCGTTCCGCCGAGGACGTCGCGCGTCTGCAGGGCGTGGGCGCCGACAAGGTCGGTGTGAACTCCGCGGCGATCGCCCGTCCCGACCTCATCGGCGAGATCGCCGACCGCTTCGGCGCACAGGTGCTCGTGCTCTCGCTCGACGTGAAGCGCAGCGACACCACGCCCTCCGGCTTCGCCGTGACCACCCACGGCGGCCGCACGCTCACCACGCTCGACGCGCTCGCCTGGGCGCGCGAAGCGATCGAGCGCGGCGCGGGGGAGCTCCTGGTCAACTCGATCGACGCGGACGGCACGAAGGACGGGTTCGACCTCGAGCTCGTCGGCCTCATGCGCGAGGTCTCCAGCGTCCCGGTCATCGCCTCCGGCGGTGCGGGCGCCGCTTCGCATTTCGCGCCGGCGATCCGCGCGGGCGCGGATGCGGTGCTGGCCGCATCCGTGTTCCACTCCGGGCAGCTGTCGGTGGGGGATGTGAAGGCGGCACTGGCCGCAGACGGGATCGAGGTGCGCGCATGACCGCATCCGTCGAGGACCGCATCGCACGCGTCCGGTTCGGCGAGGACGGCCTCGTCGCCGCCATCATCCAGCAGTGGGACACCCGTGAGGTGCTCATGCTGGCCTGGATGGATGCGGAGGCGCTGCGCCGTACACTCACCACCGGCCGTGTGACCTTCTGGTCCCGCTCGCGGCAGGAGTACTGGCGCAAAGGCGACACCTCCGGGCACATCCAGCTCGTGAAGGGCGCGCGCCTCGACTGCGACGGCGACGCCGTGCTCATCACCGTCGAGCAGGTCGGCGCAGCCTGCCACACCGGCACCCGCACCTGCTTCGACACCGACGACCTCGAACCGGTGCAGGCGTGATCCGCCGGGCGCGGCTGGCCGGGGTGCTCGGCGTGCTCGTCCCGGGCGCGCTCATCCTGATCGGCTCCACCCAGACGTGGCTCCACGTGACCCTGCAGGGTGCGACCGGGTCGGACCTCACGGTCGCCGGCGCCGACGCGGTCCCCGTGCTCGCACCGCTGAGCCTCGCCGCGCTCGCCCTGGGGCTCGCCCTCTCGATCGTCGGCCGGGTGCTCCGGTACGTCTTCGGCGCGCTGGGCCTCCTGGGCGGTGTGTCCCTCGGCGTCCTCTCCCTCCAGGTGCTCACCGGCCCGCCGGTGAGCACGTTCGGTCCCGCGGTCAGCGACGCCACGGGCATCACGGGGGATGCGGCCGTAGCCGCCCTCGTCGGGACCGTCACCCTCACGCCGTGGCCGGCCGTGACCCTGGCCGCCGCGGTGCTCCTCGTGCTCGCCGGCGCGTTCGTCCTCGTCACGGCGCGACGCTGGACACGCGGTGGCCGCAAGTACGAGGCCGCCCCCGCGACGCACGCACCGTCGGACCCCAGCCGGCCGCTCGACGCCATCGACTCGTGGGACGACCTCAGCCGGGGCGATGATCCAACGACCGGCGGCGGCGCCCGCTAGACTGACCGAGGGCGCTGGATCGTCGCGCCCGCATGCGAAGGAGACACATGAGCAACCCCATCGGTGACCCCGGACACGGCCACTCGCCGGCGGCATGGACCGCAGTGATCATCATGCTCGCGGCGGTCACGCTCGGCACCGTCTTCTTCTGGTTCGATCTGCCCGTGCTCGTGTGGGCGAGCGTCGGGCTGCTCATCGTGGGCGCAATCGTCGGCTGGATCATGTCCAAGGCCGGCTACGGCGCCTACGGCTCGAAGTACACGCCGAAAGAGCATTGAGCATGCTGGCCGACCTCACGGCCGGCTCCGTCGCCGACGCGCAGCAGCGCGCGGACACGGTGCCGCTCGCGCAGGTCGAACGTCTCGCCCTCGCCCAGGCCCCGGCTCGCGACGCGCGCGCAGCGCTCGCACCGGCGCCGCAGGTGCGGATCATCGCCGAGGTCAAGCGCGCGAGTCCCTCGCGCGGTGACCTCGCAGCCATCCCCGACCCGGCGGCGCAGGCGCGCAAGTACGAGGTGGGCGGCGCGAGTGCGATCTCGGTGCTCACCGAGGAGCGGCGCTTCAAGGGGAGTCTCGACGACCTGCGAGCCGTCCGCGCCGCGGTCGACGTGCCGGTCCTGCGCAAGGACTTCATCGCCACGCCGTACCAGGTGATGGAGGCGAGGGCCGCCGGTGCCGACATGGTGCTGCTGATCGTCGCGGCGCTGGAGCAGCCCCTCCTCGCCGAACTCCACGAGCTCGTGCTGCAGCTCGGCATGACCCCGCTGGTCGAGACGCACTCGGCCGAGGAGCTCTCGCGTGCGGCGCATCTCGGCGCCACGCTCATCGGCGTGAACGCGCGCGACCTCACCACCTTCGAGCTCGACCGCGACCTGTTCGGCCGGCTCGCGGATTCCTTCCCCGATGACGCGGTCAAGATCGCCGAATCGGCGGTCCTCAGCCCGGCCGACGTGGCGCACTACCGCGCTGCCGGCGCCGACGCGGTGCTGGTGGGCGAAGCCCTCGTCACCAGCGACCCTGTCGTCACCCTGCGCGCATTCCTGGGAGCGTGAACATGAGTCTTCGCGATGCGAAGGGCCCCTTCTTCGGCGAGTTCGGCGGGCGCTACATGCCCGAATCGCTCATCGCCGCGATCGACGAGCTCACCGCCGTCCACGAGGAGGCGATGGCCGATCCGGCGTTCGCCGCGGAACTGGACGCGCTGCTGCACTCCTACGCCGGCCGCCCGTCGGCGCTCACCGAGGTGCCCCGGTTCGCCGAGCACGCCGGCGGCGCCCGGGTGTTCCTCAAGCGCGAGGACCTGAACCACACCGGCTCGCACAAGATCAACAACGTGCTGGGCCAGGCGCTGCTGACCAAGCGGCTGGGCAAGACCCGCGTCATCGCCGAGACCGGCGCGGGCCAGCACGGCGTCGCGACGGCCACCGCCGCGGCCCTGTTCGGCTTCGAGTGCGTCATCTACATGGGCGAGGTCGACACCGAGCGGCAGGCGCTGAACGTGGCGCGGATGCGGCTGCTCGGCGCAGAGGTCGTCCCGGTGACGACGGGCTCCCGCACCCTCAAGGACGCCATCAACGAGGCCTACCGCGACTGGGTGGCGAGCGTCGAGAACACCAACTACATCTTCGGCACGGCGGCAGGGCCCCACCCGTTCCCCGCGATGGTCCGCGACTTCCAGAAGATCATCGGCGAGGAGGCGCGTGCGCAGCTCCTCGGCGAACTCGGCAGGCTCCCGGACGCGGTCCTCGCCTGCGTGGGCGGCGGCTCGAACGCGATCGGCATGTTCGACGCGTTCCTGGACGACGGAGGCGTGAAGCTCCACGGCGTCGAGGCGGCCGGCGACGGCGTCGAGACCGAGAAGCACGCCGCCTCCATCGAGCGCGGCCGCCCCGGCATCCTGCACGGCGCGAAGACGTACGTGCTCCAGGACGAGGACGGGCAGACCATCGAGTCCCACTCGATCTCCGCGGGACTGGATTACCCCGGTGTCGGGCCCGAGCACGCCTGGCTCGCATCGATCGGCCGCGCGGAGTACATCCCCGCCACCGACGACGAGGCGATGCAGGCGCTCCGCCTCCTCAGCCGGACGGAGGGCATCATCCCGGCGATCGAGTCTGCGCACGCCCTTGCCGGCGCGCTCCGGATCGGCCGCGAGCTCGGCCCGGACGCCGTGCTCGTGGTGAGCCTCTCCGGCCGCGGCGACAAGGACATGGACACCGCCGCGCGCTACTTCGACCTGTACGACAAGGATGCTGCTGGCGACGGCGAGCCCGTCTCGGTGCCGGCGTCCGACGACGCCGCATCCGGCGAAGGAGTGGAACTGTGACCTCCCGCGTCGCCGCCGCCATCGAAGCCGCGCACGCCGAGGGTCGCGGTGCGTTCATCGGCTACCTGCCACTGGGCTACCCGGACCTTCGCACCAGCATCGAGGCGGCCGTGGTGCTCGCCGAGAGCGGCGCCGACGTGATCGAGCTCGGCCCGCCCTACTCCGACCCCGTCATGGACGGCCCCCTCATCCAGGAGGCGACGCTGGCGGCGCTCGAGGGCGGGTTCCGGCTCCGCGACCTCTTCCCGGCGGTGGCCGAGATCACGTCCCGGGTGGACGTGCCCGTCGTCGTGATGACGTACTGGAACCCGGTCTTCCAGTACGGCGTCGACCGCTATGCGGACGACCTCGCCGCAGCGGGCGGTGCCGGCCTCATCACGCCCGACATCACGCCGGATGCCGCGGCCGACTGGATCGCCGCGAGCGAGCGCACGGGCCTCGACCGCATCTTCCTCGCCGCACCCACCTCGAGTGACGAGCGGCTCGCGATGGTCGTCGGCGACACGACCGGCTTCGTCTACACGGTCTCCACGATGGGCATCACGGGGGAGCGCGCCGACCTGGACGCTGCCGCTCGGACCCTGGTCGGTCGCCTGCGCGGCTACGGCGACACCTTCGCATGCGTCGGCATCGGGATCTCCACCCCGGAGCAGGTCGCGACCACGGTGGGCTACGCGGACGGCGCGATCGTCGGATCCGCGCTCGTCCGGGCGCTCCGCGACGGGGGCCTCGAAGGCCTGCGCGAGACGGCGTCCGCCCTCGCGGCGGCGACCGCGCGCTGAGCGGGCGGTGAGCCGGGCGAAGGCCAAGTAGACTCGCGGTCGTGACTTTCTCGGCACTTCCCGTGTTCGCCAGCATCCCGAGCCCCTCGATCAGCTACATCGACCTCGGGCCTCTGCGCATCCACTTCTACGCCCTCTGCATCATCGTCGGCATCATCGTCGCGGTGCTGCTGACCAACCGCCGGCTGGTCAAGCGGGGCGTCGAGCCGTGGGCGGTCATCGACATCGCCCTGTTCGCGGTGCCGCTGGCGATCATCGTCGCCCGCATCTACCACGTGCTCACCCACCTCGGCTTCTACGTCGGCGAGGGCAAGAACACGTGGAACCCGTTCGAACCGGGGTCGGTGTGGGCGATCTGGGAGGGCGGCATCGCCATCTACGGCGCGCTCATCGGCGGCGCCATCGGCGTGCTGCTCGGCTGCCGCTGGACCGGGCTGCGATTCTGGACGGTGGCCGACGCCATCGCCCCCGGCCTCATCATCGCGCAGGCCCTCGGCCGCTTCGGCAACTACTTCAACCAGGAATTGTTCGGTCTGCCGACGGACGCGTGGTGGGGCTTGGAGATCGACCCGGGCAACCCCGCCATCCCGGTGGGCCTGCCTGCCGACACGCTCTTCCAGCCCACGTTCCTGTACGAGGTGATCTGGAACCTGCTCGGTGCCGCGGTGCTCCTCTGGGCCGGTCGTGGCGCCCGCCTGCAGTGGGGCCGCCTGTTCGGCCTGTACCTCGTCTGGTACTCCGCCGGCCGCATCGTGTGGGAGTCCATCCGCATCGACCCGAGCGACGTCTACCTCGGCCTGCGCACCAACGTCTGGGCCGCGATCTTCGGTGTGCTCCTGGGACTTGCCATCATGATCGTCCAGAAGCGCCGGCACCCGGGGCTCGAGCCGTCGCCGTACCGGCCGGGTCGTGAGTGGGCCGGGAAAGCCGCGCTACAATCACAGAACACAGAGGATTTCGTCGACGTGAGCGCACCCCCCGCGTCCGAGTCCACCAAGGGCACTGCCACAAGCTCAGTCCCCACGAACTAGTCTCGGGCCGATGTCGTCCCAGCATCCACCACACATGTGAGGACGGTAGGTATGGCATCGCGCCCCCGTCACGGTTCCGAAGGCGGCTTCGGCTCCTTCCCCGCCAAGCAGGGAATGTACAACCCGGCGTTCGAGAAGGATGCCTGCGGTCTCGCTATGGTCGCGACCCTGCGCGGCGAGCCCGGGCACGACATCATCGATCTCGCGCTGACGGCGCTGCGGAACCTCGAGCACCGCGGTGCGATCGGCTCGGACGCCGGCACCGGCGACGGGGCAGGCATCCTCATGCAGATGCCGGATGCGTTCCTGCGCGCGGTGGTGGACTTCGAGCTCCCGCCGGTGGGGGAGTACGCCGCAGGCCTCGCCTTCCTGCCACTGGACGCGGACGCACGTGCCGAGATGAAGGCGAAGATCGCCCGCATCGCCGAGAGCGAGAACCTGGTGGTGCTCGGCTGGCGCGAGGTGCCCACCGAGGAGGAGCACCTGGGCAAGCTCGCCTACGAGGCGCGCCCGGCGTTCGAGCAGCTCTTCGTCTCACGTCCCGCGGTCGGCGACGCGCCGGCGCTGTCGGGCATCGACCTCGACCGGCGGGTGTACCGCCTGCGCAAGCGAGCACGCCGTGAGGCGGACGCGTACTTCGTCTCGCTCTCCAGCCGCACCCTCGGCTACAAGGGCATGGTCACCACCCTGCAGCTGGAGCCGTTCTATCCCGACCTCCAGGACGAGCGCTTCGCCTCGGAGCTCGCGGTCGTGCATTCGCGCTACTCCACCAACACGTTCCCGTCGTGGCCGCTCGCGCAGCCGCTGCGCATGCTCGCCCACAACGGCGAGATCAACACCGTCAACGGCAACCGCAACTGGATGCGGGCGCGCCAGTCGCAGCTCGAGTCGCAGCTGCTCGGCGACATCGCGCCGCTGCTGCCGATCTGCACCGAGGGCGCCAGTGACTCTGCCTCGTTCGACGAGGTGCTGGAGCTGCTCACCCTCACCGGCCGGAGCCTGCCGCACGCGGTGCTCATGATGGTGCCGGAGGCGTACGAGAAGCAGCCCGACGTCGACCCCAAGCTCCGTGCGTTCTACGAGTACCACTCCATGCAGATGGAGCCGTGGGACGGCCCCGCCGCGCTCATCTTCACCGACGGCACCGTCGTCGGCGCGACCCTCGACCGGAACGGCCTGCGCCCCGGCCGCTGGACCGAGACGACCGACGGCCTCGTGGTCATCGGCAGTGAGACCGGCGTCCTGGACTTCGAGCCCGAGCGCATCAAGCGCCGCGGCCGCCTGCAGCCGGGCCGCATGTTCGTCGTCGACACGGCCCAGCGCCGCATCATCGAGGACGAGGAGATCAAGTCCGAGCTCGCCGACCTGCACCCGTGGCAGGAGTGGCTGGATGCGGGGCGCGTCCGGCTCGCCGACCTGCCCGAGCGCGAGCACATCGTGCACCCGATCGCCTCCATCACGCGCCGTCAGCGCACCTTCGGGTACACCGAGGAGGAGGTCCGCATCCTCCTCACCCCCATGGGCCAGAACGGTGCGGAGCCGCTGGGCGCCATGGGCAGCGACACCCCCGTCGCCGTCCTCAGCGAACGGCCCCGGCTGCTCTTCGACTACTTCGTGCAGCAGTTCGCGCAGGTGACGAACCCGCCGCTGGACTCCATCCGCGAAGAGGTCGTCACCTCGCTCGCGCTGGGCCTCGGCCCCGAACGCAACCTGCTCGACTGGGGCCCCGACCATACCCGCGTCATCACGCTGGACTTCCCGGTCATCGACAACGACGAACTGGCCAAGCTCCAGAACATCGACAAGGCCCTCCCTGGCCGTCGCTCGGTGACGATCCGCGGTCTCTACCACTTCGACCAGGGCCCGGGTGCGATGCGCGCGCGGCTCGACGAGATCGCCGCCGAGGTCGACGCGGCGATCGAGGACGGCGCGGAGTTCATCATCCTCAGCGACCGCGACTCGAACAAGGACCTCGTCCCGATCCCGTCGCTGCTGCTCGTCTCCTCGGTGCACCACCACCTCATCCGCCGCCAGAACCGCATGAAGGTCGGCCTCGTGGTCGAGGCGGGCGATGTCCGCGAGGTGCACCACGTGGCGACGCTGCTCGGTTACGGCGCGTCCGCGGTGAACCCCTACCTGGCGATGGAGACCGTGGAGTACCTGGTGCGTGCCGGGTTCATCACCGGCATCACGCCGGAGAAGGCGGTCAAGAACCTCATCTACGCGCTCGGCAAGGGCGTGCTGAAGATCATGTCCAAGATGGGCATCTCCACGGTGTCCTCGTACGCGGGCGCACAGGTCTTCGAGGCGGTCGGGCTCTCGCAGGAGTTCGTCGACACCTACTTCACCGGTACCGAGACCAAGCTCGGCGGCATCGGCATCGAGGAGATCGCCGCGGAGAACCAGGCGCGGCACGACTTCGCCTACCCCGAGGACGAGGCCGCCCGTGCACATGAGCGGCTGTGGACCGGCGGCGAGTACCAGTGGCGCCGCGACGGCTCGCCGCATCTGTTCAACCCCGACACGGTGTTCCGGCTGCAGCACTCCACCCGCACCCGCCGGTACGACATCTTCCGCGAGTACACCAAGCTCGTCGACGACCAGGCGGAGGAGCTGAAGACGCTCCGCGGCATGTTCCGGCTGCGCACCGGCACCCGTCCCCGTGTGCCGCTCGACGAGGTCGAGTCGGTGGCATCCATCGTCAAGCGCTTCTCCACAGGTGCGATGAGCTACGGCTCGATCTCGAAGGAGGCGCACGAGACGCTCGCGATCGCGATGAACCGGATCGGCGGCAAGTCGAACACCGGTGAAGGCGGCGAGGACGTCGAGCGCCTTCTCGACCCCGAGCGCCGGAGCGCGATCAAGCAGGTCGCGTCGGGCCGCTTCGGCGTCACGAGCCTCTACCTCACCGAGGCCGACGACATCCAGATCAAGCTCGCCCAGGGCGCCAAGCCCGGGGAGGGCGGCCAGCTGCCGCCCACCAAGGTGTACCCGTGGGTCGCGCGCACCCGCCACGCGACCGCCGGTGTCGGTCTCATCTCGCCGCCGCCGCACCACGACATCTACTCGATCGAGGACCTCAAGCAGCTCATCTTCGACGTGAAGCGTGCGAACCCGCAGGCGCGGGTGCATGTGAAGCTTGTGAGCCAGTCGGGCATCGGCGCGGTCGCCGCGGGCACCGCGAAGGCCCTCGCCGACGTCATCCTCGTCTCCGGCCACGACGGCGGCACCGGTGCGAGCCCGCTGAACTCGCTCAAGCACGCCGGCACCCCGTGGGAGCTCGGCCTCGCCGAGACCCAGCAGACGCTCATGCTCAACGGCATGCGCGACCGGGTCGTGGTGCAGGTGGACGGGCAGCTGAAGACCGGGCGCGACGTCATCATCGGCGCGCTGCTCGGCGCGGAGGAATTCGGCTTCGCCACCGCGCCGCTCGTGGTCTCCGGCTGCATCATGATGCGCGTGTGCCACCTGGACACCTGCCCGGTCGGCGTCGCGACGCAGAACCCGGTGCTGCGATCCCGGTTCACCGGCAAGCCCGAGTTCGTCGTCAACTTCATGGAGTTCATCGCCGAGGAGGTGCGCGAATACCTGTCGGAGCTCGGCTTCCGGACGCTCGACGAGGCGATCGGGCACACCGAGCTGCTCGACGTGGACGGCGCCATCCAGCACTGGAAGGCGAGCGGTCTCGACCTGTCGCCGGTGCTGCACGGTCCCGCCTTCGACGCCGACGAACCGCGCCGACACCTCACCGACCAGCAGCACGAGCTCGACGAGCACTTCGACGTGCAGCTCATCGAGAAGGCGCAGGACGTCATCGCGCACGGCGGGTCGGTCCGCATCGACGTGCCGGTGCGCAACACCGCACGCGCGGTGGGGACGATGCTCGGGCACCACGTCACGAAGGCGCACGGCGAGAACGGCCTGCCCTCGGGCTCGATCGAGATCAACCTCACCGGCTCCGCCGGGCAGTCGCTCGGCGCGTTCATGCCCGCCGGCATCACGCTGCGTCTCGAGGGCGACTCGAACGACTACGTCGGCAAGGGCCTGTCAGGCGGGCAGATCGTCGTCCGCCCGCCGCGCGGCGCCACCTTCGACGCCGCCCAGAACGTGATCGCGGGCAACGTGATCGGGTACGGGGCGACCCAGGGCACCATGTTCCTGCGGGGCATGGTGGGGGAGCGGTTCCTGGTGCGCAACTCCGGTGCGACCGCGGTCGTCGAGGGCGTGGGCGACCACGCGCTCGAGTACATGACCGGCGGCCTCGCCGTCATCCTCGGACGCACCGGCCGGAATCTCGGCGCGGGCATGTCCGGCGGCATGGCGTACGTCTACCGCCTCGACCCGTCCAAGGTGAACCGCGAATCGCTCGCCTCCGGGGAACTGGAGCTCGGCGAACTCGGCGCAGGCGACGCGGAAATGCTCCGCGACCTGCTCACGCGGCATGTCGCGGAGACGGACTCCGCTCTCGCCGCATCCCTTCTCGAGGCCTTCGAGGAGGAAGTCAAGAACTTCGTGCGGGTGCTCCCGCGCGACTACGCGGCCGTGCTGCAGACCCGTGAGAATGCACTGGCCGAAGGCCTGGATCCCGACGGCGACGTCGTCTGGAACCGGATCCTGGAGGTGACGGGTGGCTGATCCCAAAGGTTTTCTGAAGGTCACCGAGCGGGAGCTCCCGCCGCGGCGACCCGTGCCGGTGCGCATCCTCGACTGGAAAGAGGTGTACGAGCCGGGCGACTCGGCCGTGCTCCGTCGCCAGGCGAGCCGCTGCATGGACTGCGGCATCCCGTTCTGCCACAAGGGCTGCCCGCTCGGGAACCTCATCCCGGAGTGGAACGACCTGACCTGGCGCGGTGAGGGCCGTGCGGCGATCGAGCGCCTCCACGCGACGAACAACTTCCCGGAATTCACCGGGCGGCTGTGCCCCGCGCCGTGCGAGAGCTCGTGCGTGCTCGGCATCAACCAGCCGGCCGTGACGATCAAGCAGATCGAGGTCTCGATCATCGACGAGGCGTTCTCGCACGGCTGGGTCGAGCCCGAGCCGCCGGAGCGGCTCACCGGCAAGACCGTCGCGGTCGTCGGATCCGGCCCCGCCGGACTCGCTGCCGCGCAGCAGCTGACGCGCGCGGGTCACACCGTGGCCGTGTTCGAGCGCGACGACCGCATCGGCGGCCTGCTGCGCTACGGCATCCCCGATTTCAAGATGGAGAAGCGGCACCTCGAGCGGCGGCTCCGGCAGATGCAGGACGAGGGCACCCGCTTCCGTGCGGGTGTCGAGATCGGCGTGGACATCACCTGGTCCGACCTGCGCAGCCGGTACGACGCGGTCGTGGTCGCGACCGGCGCGACCGTTCCGCGCGAACTGCCGATCCCGGGGCGCGACCTCGAGGGCGTGCACTTCGCGATGGAGTACCTCGTCGAGTCGAACAAGGCCAACGCGGGCGACCAGGTGCCGCATCAGATCAGCGCCGAAGGCAAGCACGTCGTCGTCATCGGCGGCGGCGACACCGGCGCGGACTGCATCGGCACCGCGCACCGGCAGGGCGCGCTGAGCGTCACCAACCTCGCGATCGGCAAGCAGCCGCCCGCGAGCCGCACGGACGCCCAGCCGTGGCCCACCATGCCCACGCTGTTCGAGGTGCAGTCCGCACACGAGGAGGGCGGCGAGCGGCACTACCTCGCATCCACCGTCGAGTTCCTCGGGAACGACGCCGGCGAGGTCCGTGCACTGCGGGTCGCCGAGACCGAGTTCGTCGACGGGCGCCGCGTGCCCAAGAGCGGCACCGAGCGGGAGATCCCGGCCGACCTCGTCCTCATCGCCATGGGCTTCACCGGTCCCGAGCGCACCGCGCTCGAGGAGCAGACGTCCGCGCGCTTCACCGACCGGGGCAACCTCGTGCGGGATGCGGAGTACCAGACGGACGAGCCCGGGGTGTTCGTGGCCGGCGACGCCGGCCGCGGCCAGTCGCTCATCGTGTGGGCGATCGCCGAGGGTCGCGCGGCCGCCGCGGCCGTCGACCGGCACCTCATGGGCACAACTGCCCTGCCGGAGCCCGTACGGCCCAGTGACGTCGCGATCGGCCTGCAGCCCGCGTAGGCTTGCGCAGGCC
>JAEZSU010000105.1 GCA_023421635.1 Actinomycetes bacterium
CGAGAGCCGGGGCACCCCCGCGGCGGCGAGCCGCTCGGCGAGCGGCTCGGTCACGGTGTCCGGGTTGGCCTCGACGGTGACCTCGGCGCCGGCGGCGATCCCGAACGCGTCGCGCACCCCGTCGAGCATCCCGGCGAGGGCGTCACCCGGCAGCAGCGTCGGGGTGCCGCCGCCGAAGAACACCGTCTGCGCCGGCCGGATCGGCCCCAGCGCGCCGAGCACGTCGCGGGCGATCGCGATCTCCTGCGCCACCGACGCGGGATAGTCGTCCCGGTGTGCGCCGCGCAGCTCCTCGGCCGTGTACGTGTTGAAGTCGCAGTACCCGCACCGCACCCGGCAGAACGGCACGTGCAGGTAGACCCCGAAATCGGTCGCCGGGTCGACCGCCTCCAGCGGCAGGCTGCCGTCCGCGGGCACCGGGTCGCCGACGGGGAGGGCGGAAGGCGCCATCAGGAGGAGACGTACATGGGCGAGATCGCCCGCAGGTACCGCTGCGTCAGCTTGTGTCGGCGCCGCTTCACGAGGATGGGCAGCATCCGGTACAGCACCGACACCGGCCGGTCGAAGGCGCGGACGGTGAACCACACCTCGTCGTTGGCGTACCAGTCGAGCATGAAGGATTCCTCGCCGCTGACGACGGAGTCCCCGACCGTGCCGAGCGCGAAGCCGACGCGGCGCTTCTCCTCGACCACGAAGATCACCCGCAGCTCCGCATCCGCGCGCTGGCCGGCCACGCGGCCATGGATGCGCACCGTGGTGCCGGCGCCGACGAACGGGGTGCCGTCCTGGTCGTAGCGCTGGTCGGTCTCCAGGCGCGTCGGCGCGACCGGCTGTCCCTCCTCGTCGAAGCTGACTCCCGTGTAGGCGGGGCCGGACGCGGGCCGGATGTCGCGGATCTCGAGGCCGGCGTCGCGCTGGGCGTGCCACGACAGCAGCTGCTCGGACGCCGCGCGGAACCGCTGCTCGCCCGAGCCGATCTTCAGCGCCTGGTGGGTGGGGATGCTGCGCTCCGGCGGGTACTGCAGCAGGTCCGGCGCCTGCGTCGCCCCGACGGCGGCGTAGTCGACGGTCTCGTCCCGAAAGGTCCCGCGGCGCATGTGTCCCAGCCTACGTAATCGCCCCGGGAAGCGCCCGGGAGTGTGTCACTTCTTGTCTTTGCCGCCCTCGACGTCGCCCGAGAGCGCGGCGATGAACGCCTCCTGGGGCACCTCGACGCGGCCCACCATCTTCATGCGCTTCTTGCCCTCCTTCTGCTTCTCGAGGAGCTTGCGCTTGCGGGTGATGTCACCGCCGTAGCACTTGGCGAGCACGTCCTTGCGGATGGCGCGGATGTTCTCGCGCGCGATGATGCGCGCACCGATCGCAGCCTGGATGGGCACCTCGAACTGCTGGCGCGGGATGAGCTTTCGCAGCCGCTCGGTCATCATCGTGCCGTAGGCGTAGGCCTTCTCACGGTGCACGATCGAGCTGAACGCGTCGACCTTCTCGCCCTGCAGCAGGATGTCGACCTTGACCAGGTCGGCGGTCTGGGATCCGGCCGGTTCGTAGTCGAGGCTCGCGTAGCCCTGGGTGCGGCTCTTGAGGTGGTCGAAGAAGTCGAACACGATCTCGCCGAGCGGCATGTTGTAGCGGAGCTCGACGCGGTCCTCGCTGAGATAGTCCATGCCGAGCAGGTTGCCGCGGCGGGACTGGCACAGCTCCATGACGGTGCCGACGTAGTCCTTGGGCAGCAGGATGCCGACCTTGACCACCGGCTCCGACACCTCGGCCACGCGGCCGTCGGGGTACTCGCTGGGGTTGGTGACCGAGACGGTCTCCCCCGTGTCGGTGGTGACCTCGTAGGTCACGGACGGCGCGGTGGTGATGAGGTCGAGCCCGAACTCGCGCGAGAGGCGCTCGGTGATGATCTCGAGGTGCAGGAGGCCCAGGAACCCGCAGCGGAACCCGAAGCCGAGGGCGACGGAGGTCTCGGGCTCGTACTGCAGCGAGGCGTCCGAGAGCTTGAGCTTGTCGAGGGCCTCGCGCAGCTCCGCGTAGTCGCTGCCGTCGATCGGGTAGATCCCCGAGAACACCATCGGCTTCGGGTCGGTGTAGCCGGGCAGCGCCTCGGTCGCGGGCTTGCGGTGGTTCGTGATCGTGTCGCCGACCTTCGACTGGCGCACGTCCTTCACGCCCGTGATGAGGTAGCCCACCTCGCCGACGCCGAGCCCCTTGGTCGGCACCGGCTCGGGGCTGGAGACGCCGATCTCGAGCAGGTCGTGGGTGGCTCTGGTCGACATCATCTGGATGCGCTCGCGCGGTTCCAGCTTGCCGTCGACCATGCGGACGTAGGTGACGACGCCGCGGTAGGAGTCGTACACGGAGTCGAAGATCATCGCGCGGGCCGGCGCGTCGGGGTCGCCCACCGGCGCCGGGATCTGCTCGACGATGCGGTCCAGCAGCGCCTCGACACCCATGCCGGTCTTGCCGCTCACGCGCAGCACGTCCTCCGGGTCGCCGCCGATGAGGCCGGCGAGCTCGGCCGCGAATTTGTCCGGGTCGGCCGCGGGGAGATCGATCTTGTTGAGCACCGGGATGATGTGCAGGTCGTTCTCGAGCGCCAGGTACAGGTTGGCGAGGGTCTGGGCCTCGATGCCCTGCGCCGCGTCGACGAGGAGGATCGCGCCCTCGCAGGCGGCGAGCGACCGGCTCACCTCGTAGGTGAAGTCCACGTGGCCGGGCGTGTCGATCATGTTCAGCGCGAACGTCTGGTCGGCCGTGGCCCACGGCATCCGCACCGCCTGGCTCTTGAT
>JAEZSU010000197.1 GCA_023421635.1 Actinomycetes bacterium
ACGGGTTCATGAACGAGTACCCGGTCGCCCGCCACTACCGCGACTCGAAGATCCTCGAGATCGGGGAGGGCACGAACGAGGTGCAGCTGCTGCTCATCGCCCGCGACCTCGGGCTCGCCTGATCGCCGCGACCCCTGTGGTTCCGGCGCCCCGCGGCCTACCCTGTCGGCATGTGCCGGAACATCGTGCCGTTGAACAACCTCGCTCCGCCCGCGACGGATGAGGAGTGCCGGGATGCGGCACTCCAGTTCGTCCGCAAGATCGCCGGGATGACGAAACCCTCCCGCGCCAACGAGGCCGTCTTCGAGCAGGCGGTCGCCGAGATCGCCGCCGTGACCCGGACGCTGCTGGACGGGCTCGTCACGACGGCGCCGCCGAAGGACCGCGAGGCTGAGGCCGCCAAGCGCCGCGCACGCTCGGCCGACCGCTACGAGGCGATCCGGGTGTACCAGGCCGAGAAGCGGGCCCGCACGGCGTCCTGACCGGCTACGGCCGGGCGGTGTCGCGCGCCGTGCTCCGGAACCCCCGCAGCCGCAGGCTGTTGCCCACGACGAAGACGCTCGAGAACGCCATCGCGGCGCCCGCCAGCATCGGGTTCAGCATCCCGAGCGCCGCCACCGGGATCGCTGCGACGTTGTACGCGAACGCCCAGAACAGGTTCGTCTTGATCGTCCCGAGCGTCCGCCGCGAGAGCCGGATGGCGTCGACCGCGCTGCCCAGGTCGCCGCGGACCAGGGTGATGTCGGCCGCCTCGATCGCGACATCCGAGCCGGTGCCCATCGCGAGTCCCAGGTCTGCCTGGGCGAGCGCGGGCGCGTCGTTCACGCCGTCGCCGACCATGGCGACGACCCGGCCCTGCTGCTGCAGGCGCGCCACGACCGCGACCTTGTCCTCGGGCAGCACCTCGGCGATCACCTCGTCGATGCCGACCTCGTCCGCGATTCGGCGGGCGACCGCCTCGTTGTCGCCGGTGAGGAGGATGGGCGTGAGCCCCAGGCGCCGCAGGTCGGCGATCGCAGCGGCGCTCGTCGGCTTGACCGTGTCGGTCACGACGAGGATGCCGCGGGCCCGGCCGTCCCAGCCGACGGCGACGACGGTCTTGCCGGCCCGTTCGGCGTCGGCCTTGGCCGCGGCCGCATCCGGTCCGAGGTGCTGCGCCCACTCGGCGAGGAGCGATGTGCGCCCGACGACCACCGCGGTGCCGTCCACGACGCCCTGCACGCCGTGGCCGGCGAGGCTGCGGAAGTCCTCCGGGGTGGGGAGCGGTCCGACCTCGGCCGCGGCACCGGCGGCGACGGCCTGCGCGATCGGGTGCTCGGATGCGGCTTCGACGGCGCCGGCGAACCTCAGCAGGTCGGCGCGGTCGACGCCGGGCTCGGGCACGACGTCGACGAGGGTCATCCGTCCGGTGGTGACGGTGCCGGTCTTGTCGAGCACCACGGTGTCGACGGTGCGGGTCGACTCCAGCACTTCGGGGCCCTTGATGAGGATGCCGAGCTGCGCGCCGCGACCGGTGCCGACCAGCAGCGCGGTGGGGGTGGCGAGACCGAGCGCGCACGGGCACGCGATCACGAGCACCGCCACGGCGGCGGTGAACGCGGCGGTGGCGGGGAAGCCGGCGCCGAGCCAGGCGCCGAGGGTGGCGACCGCGATGACGATCACGATCGGCACGAAGACGCCCGAGATGCGGTCTGCGAGGCGCTGCACCTGCGCCTTGCCGGTCTGCGCGTCCTCGACCAGCTTCGCCATCTGTGCGAGCCGGGTGTCCGATCCGACGCGGGTGGCGCGGACGACGAGCCGGCCGCCGACGTTGACGGTCGCGCCCGTGACGGCATCGCCTTCGACGACCTCGACCGGCACGGACTCGCCGGTGAGCATCGACGCGTCGACGGCGGAGCTACCGGCGACGACGGTGCCGTCGGTGGCGATCTTCTCGCCCGGGCGCACGACGAACTCGTCGCCCACCCGGAGCCGGTCGATCGGGATGGTCCCCTCGACGCCGTCGCGGATGACCGTGACGTCTTTCGCGCCGAGTTCCAGCAGGGCGCGGAGTGCGGCGCCCGCCTGGCGCTTGGACCGCTTCTCGAAGTAGCGGCCGGCGAGGATGAAGGTGGTCACGCCCGCAGCGACCTCGAGGTAGATGTTCGCGGCGCCGTCGGACGGCGCGATCGTGAAGGTGAAGGCGTGCGTCATCCCGGGCATGCCGGCGGTGCCGAACAGCAGCGCGTACAGCGACCAGAGGAAGGCCGCCGTGATGCCCATCGAGACGAGGGTGTCCATGGTGGCGGCGCCGTGCTTCAGGTTCATCCAGGCGGCGCGATGGAACGGCCACGCGCCCCAGATGACGACCGGTCCCGCGAGTGCGAGGCTGATCCACTGCCAGTACGTGAACTGGAATGCGGGCACCATAGCCATCGCGACGACGGGCACGGTCAGCACGGCTGAGACGATGAGGCGACGGCGGAGCGCGTCGAGCTCCGGGTCGGCCTGCGCGTCCGCATCCGCGGTGGGTTCGGGGGTGGGAAGGGTTGCGGAGTAGCCGGCGTTCGCGACTTCGTCGATGAGTCGCTGCGGGTCGTAGCCCGCGGGCACGGTGACCTTCGCCTTCTCGGTGGCGTAGTTGACGGTCGCCTGCACGCCGTCGAGCTTGTTGAGCTTGCGTTCGATGCGGTTCGCGCAGGACGCGCAGGTCATGCCGCCGATCTCCAGCTCGATGCCCCGGCTGTCCGCGACGGGCGCCGATGTGCTCATTCTTCGTTCCTCGATCTTGCTCGTGCGTGCCGGTGCACGCGGTCCGGATGCGGGTGTCCGTCGTGGCTACGCTACGGGGGCGAGTTCGCTCTCGACCACCCACTTGTGGCGTGTGAACTGCGTGCCGTCGACCGTGAAGTCGACCATGTACACGGTTTCGCTGGTCGCGCCGCTGATGGTCGCCTGGGCTCCCTGCATCCCGGGCATGTGCGCTGCCTGCAGCGTGACGACGGTGCCGACGGGGAGCGGTGCGGCGTCGGCAGTGGAGAGCTCCTCGTGCACCACCCAGCGGTGGTCGACCACGGGGTCGCCGCCGGTCGTGGGGGTGTAGCTCACCGCGTAGGTCGTGGTCGTGAACGCGCCCGACACCACGCCGGTCGCGCCCGCCATGCCGGCCATGTGGTCGGCGTCGATGCGCACCTCGGTGCCCACCGGATAGGTCGGCGAGGCCGCGGGCTCGATGCCGGCGGGCGGTGCGCCGCCATCGGCGGGGTGATCGTGCGCCTCCGCGTCGCCGTGGCCCGCCATGCCCTCGGTGGCGGGTGCGTTCGCGGCGACGTCTGCGGGGGCGAGGGCGTTCGCGACGCCGTAGGCCGCGCCGAAGACGGCGACGAGCGCGGCGCCGAAGAGCGTGAGTCGGGTGGCGGTGTTCATCGTGCCGGCACCGCCTCGTACCCGGCTTCCACGACGGCGGCGAGGATCTCGGCGTCGTCGATGTCACGGTCGGCCTCGATCGTGAGCGTGCCGGTCTGCGCGCTCACCTGCACGGCGGTCATGCCGGGGACGGCGCCGACCTCCTCGCGCACCGACAGCTCGCAGTGCCCGCAGGTCATGCCGGTCACCCGGTACTCGTTCGTGGTCATCAGCTGGTCCTTCGTTCGCTCGTCATCGCCCGTCGAGGGCGCGTCGATACTGTGAACCATATACCCCAGGGGGGTATTCCGAAACCCGCGGTGCCGGATGCTCACAGCGCGCTCATGGGTCCGGCCCGATAGCGTGATCCTGCCCACCCGTGCCCTGAGAGAAAGAACACCCGTGAGCATTCGGCGTACCTCCACCGACCAGGAGGGTCGATCTTCGTACCCCCTCGACATCGTTCGAGGGGGTGAGATCGGATGCTGACGGCCGTCCTGACGCTGCTGCTCGGGGTGCTGCTGACCCTGGCGATCATCGTCGCGTGCGGCTTCTTCGTCGCGCAGGAGTTCGCGTACATGTCCGTCGACCGGTCGCGGATGGCCGCGCTGGCCGAGAAGGGCGACCTGCAGGCGAAGCGGGTGCTCGCGATCACGAAGCGCACCTCGTTCATGCTCTCAGGCGCCCAGCTCGGCATCACCGTGACGGGACTCCTCATCGGCTACGTCGCCGAGCCGCTGATCGGTGCCTCGCTCGGCACCCTGCTCGGCGGGGTCGGGATCGACCCTGCGGTGTCGGTGCTCATCGGCACGACCGGCGCGCTGCTGCTGGCGACGGTGGTCACCATGATCTTCGGCGAGCTGTACCCGAAGAACCTCGCGATCGCGAGCCCGGAGCCGCTGGCGCGCGCCCTCGCGGTGCCCACCCGCATCTACCTGCTGCTGTTCGGCTGGCTGATCACCGTGTTCGACCTGGCGGCGAACGCGCTGCTGAAGCTCCTGCGCATCGAGCCGCTGGAGGACGTCGACGAGAGCGCCACCGCGCGGGATCTCGAGGCGATCATCGAGGAGTCACGGGCGAGCGGCGACCTGCCCGAGGATCTGTCGATGATGATCGACCGCATCCTCGACTTCCCGCAGCGTGACGTGGAGCACGCGATGGTGCCGCGCTCGCGCGTGGATTCCATCACGCCCACGACCACGGTGGGGGAGGTGCGCGCGATGATGGCGACCGGGCACACCCGGTACCCGGTGGTCGGCGACGAGGACGCGCCGGTGGGCGTGGTCGAACTCATCGACCTGCTGCGCGGCGACCACCCCGACGACACCCCGGTGAGCGTGGTGATGCGCGAGCCGGTGATCCTGCCGACGGCGATGCGACTGCCGCTCGCGCTCGACCGGATGCGCCGGCACCGCAACGAACTGGCGTGCGTGGTCGACGAGTACGGCAACTTCGACGGCATCCTCACGATCGA
>JAEZSU010000082.1 GCA_023421635.1 Actinomycetes bacterium
CGTCCGGACGCGCGGCTGCGACCGCTCGCCGACCCGGTCGCGGCGGAGGCGTTCGCGGACCGCTGGGGCGTGGCATCCGCGTTCGACCGCGCGGCGCTGGCCGTCGCGGGCATCGCCGACTGACGCCTGCGCCGCCGCTCAGGCGGCGAAGGAGCGCGTCGCCTCCACCCACTGGGTCAGCTTCGCCTCGGCCGCACCGGAGTCGATCGCCGCGGCGGCCGCATCCTTCGCCTCGGCGAGCCGCTCGAGGATGGGCCGCTGCGACTGTGCCGGGTCCTGGAACAGGCGGTAGGCGACGAGTCCGGCAGCAGTGTTCAGCAGCACGATGTCGCGCACCGGCCCGGGCTCCCCCGCGAGCACCCGCCGGACGACCTCCGCGTTGTGCGCGGGATCGCCGCCGATGAGATCTCCCATGTCCGCGAGCGGGATGTCGAGGTCGCGCGGGTCGATGTCGTGCTCGTGCACGTCGCCGAGGGAGACCTCCCACACCCGGCTGTGACCGGTGGTGGTCAACTCGTCGAGTCCGTCGTCGCCGCGGAAGACGAGGGCCGTCGCGCCGCGGGTGCGGAACACGCCCGTGATGAGCGGCACACGGTCCAGCTGCGCGACGCCGACCGCGTTCGCCTCCGCCCTGGCCGGATTGCACAGCGGGCCGAGGAAGTTGAACACGGTGGGGATGCCGAGTTCGGCGCGGGTCGCGCCGGCGTGACGGAACCCGGGGTGGAACGCCGAGGCGAACGCGAAGGTGATCCCCGCCTCCGACAGCGTCTTCGCGACCGCCTCCGGGGAGAGCGTGAGGTCGACGCCGAGCGCCCGCAGCACGTCGGACGATCCGGACGCGGAGCTGGCGGCCTTGTTGCCGTGCTTGACGACGGGCACACCCGCCGCGGCGGCGACGATCGCGGACATCGAGGAGATGTTCACGGTGCCGAACCGGTCCCCGCCGGTGCCGACGATGTCGAGCACGTGCGAGTCGACCGGGAGCGGGAGCGCGGCCTCGAGGATCGCGTCGCGGAAGCCCACGATCTCGTCCACCGTCTCCCCCTTCGCCCGGAGCGCGACGAGGAACGCGGCGAGCTGCGAGGGGGTCGCCTCTCCCGCCATGACCTGCCGCATGGCCCACGTCGACTCCGACACGCTGAGGTCGGTCCCTCCCAGCAGTCCGGTGAGGATCGAGGGCCAGCTGTACAGGTCGGTCATACCCGCAATCCTAGTGATCGACGGACCCCCGCCCTTCCCCGGTCAGGCCTTGGAAACACGCCGGATGCGGACGCGCGCGGCATCGCCCGTGGCCGCGCTCTCAGCAGCTTCCACCCCGCCTTTCGGCTCCTGGATGCAAGAACCACAGGCAACTATCAGCCATAATGAAAGGGTGACGACCCCAGCGATGTATTCCCAAGCCCTGCGCACGGTCAAAAGGCCTGACCCGGTCGCGGTCGGCACGATCGTCTGGCTCGGCAGTGAAGTCATGTTCTTCGCCGGGCTGTTCGCGATCTACTTCACGCTGCGCAGCACCTCTCCGGAGCTGTGGGCGGAGGAGTCGTCGCTCCTGAACATCCCGTTCGCGACCGTCAACACGATCATCCTCGTGCTGTCGTCCGTGACGTGCCAGATGGGCGTGTTCGCCGCCGAGCGCTTCCAGCCCTACCGCACCGGCAAGAGCCCCCTCAAGTGGGGCATGACCGGCTGGTTCTTCCTCACCTTCGTGCTCGGGGCGATCTTCGTCACCGGCCAGGTGTGGGAGTACGCCGCCCTGGTCACCGAGGGCATGCCGATCCAGGCCAACGCCTATGCCTCCGCCTTCTACCTGACGACGGGCTTCCACGCCCTGCACGTCACCGGCGGCCTCATCGCGTTCCTCTTCGTGATCGGTCGCGCCTACGCCGTCAAGAACTTCGGGCGCAAGGAGATGACCACCTCGATCGTCGTGTCGTACTACTGGCACTTCGTCGACGTGGTCTGGATCGCCCTGTTCCTCGTCATCTACTTCCTGCGATAGACCGGAGCTCCATCCATGGCACGACTCAGCAAGCGCCGACAGACCGGACGCCGCAGCCCGCTCGCCGCGGCCGCGCTCATCGGCATCGGTCTGCTCATCACCGGCGGTGTCTACGCGGGCGCCTCCGCAGCGATGGCTGCGACCACCGACACCTCCGCCGCCGAGACCACCCTCACGGTCGAGGACGGCCAGAAGCTCTTCCAGGCCAACTGCGCCACCTGCCACGGCCTGGACCTGCAGGGCACCGACTCCGGCCCGTCGCTGTACGGCGCCGGCGAGCTGTCCGTGCACTTCCAGGTCTCCACCGGCCGCATGCCGCTGCAGGCGCAGGCGCCCCAGGCGCCGCAGAAGCCGGTGCAGTTCACCGACGAGCAGATCGCGGCCCTCGCCGCCTTCGTGCAGTCGGTCGCCCCCGGCCCGTCCTTCCCCTCCGACGAGGTGCTCGACGGCCAGGGCGACGTCTCCGAAGGCGCCGAGCTGTTCCGCATCAACTGCGCCATGTGCCACAACGTGGCCGGCGCAGGTGGCGCGCTCACCGAGGGCAAGTACGCCCCGTCCCTGCACTCGACCTCCGCACTCAACATGTACGCGGCCATGGTCACCGGCCCGCAGAACATGCCGGTCTTCAATGACATGAACCTCACCCCCGAGGACAAGCGCGACGTGATCTCGGCGCTGCTGTGGATGCAGCAGAACGAGTCCCCCGGCGGGTTCTCCCTCGGCTCCCTCGGTCCTGTCGCAGAGGGCCTTTTCATCTGGATCTTCGGTATCGGCACGCTGATCGCGGTCACGGTGTGGATCACCGCGAAGTCGAACTGACGACCCCTTTCTCACAGACATACGGAACGTACGAGGAGCACCATGGCACACGATGTCGACCCGCTCGAGCATGAGAGGGCTTCCTGGAAGCCGTCGAGCGGTCTTGCCGTGGAGGTGTCTGACCCGGCGGTGAACCCCGGTCTGCCCCCGCACCGGGAACGCATCACGGACAAGGACCCCGCAGCCATGGCCCGTGCCGTGCGCACGGTCTACACGCTGTTCTACCTGTCGGTCGCAGCATCCGTGTGGGCGGTCGTCGCCTACATGATCTTCCCGATCGAAGACGGCTCGATCATCTCGATCCGCAACAACACGCTGTTCGTGGGCCTCGGCATCGCGTTCGCGCTGCTGGCGATCGGTATCGGCGCGATCCACTGGTCCAAGGCGGTGATGAGCGACAAGGAGTTCATCGAGCCCCGCCACGCCACGCGCGGTCGCGACACCACCCGCGAGGCTGCAATCGAGGTGTTCGCCGCCGCGAACGAGGAGTCCGGCTTCGGACGCCGCACGATGATCCGCAACTCGCTGATCGCCGCGGTCGTCGCGTCGGTCGTCCCGGGCATCGTCCTCTTCCGCGGCCTCGCCCCCGAGGGCGAGAACCCGGTGGAGCTGCTCGAGCACACCATGTGGAAGAAGGGCATGCGCCTCGCGCACGACCCGAGCGGCCGGCCGATCAAGGCGTCCGAGGTCACCCTCGGCTCCGCGTTCCACGTGATCCCCGAGGAGCTCGCCTCCCTCGGTCACGGCGAGGGCTACCTCGACGAGAAGGCCAAGGCCATCGTGCTGCTCATGCGCCTGCCGCAGGATCAGCTCATCGAGCCCGAGGACCGCAAGGACTGGTCCTACGACGGCATCGTCGCGTACTCCAAGGTCTGCACCCACGTGGGTTGCCCGGTCGCGCTGTACGAGCAGCTCACCCACCACCTGCTGTGCCCGTGCCACCAGTCGCAGTTCGACGTCTCCGACGGCGCCAAGGTCATCTTCGGACCGGCTGCGCGTCCGCTGCCCCAGCTGCCGATCACGGTCGACAGCGAGGGCTACCTCGTCGCGCAGAGCGACTTCACTGAACCCGTCGGCCCGAGCTTCTGGGAGCGTCATTGAGCACCGCAACCGCCACCTCCGCTCCTGAGCAGAAGAAGGACGCCCCGCTCGGCGGACGCTTCGTCGGAGCGGCCGCGAACTACATCGACGAGCGCACGAGCGTCTCGGGCCTGGTCAAGGAGCTCGGGCGCAAGATCTTCCCGGACCACTGGTCCTTCATGCTCGGTGAGATCGCGCTCTGGAGCTTCGTCGTCGTGCTCCTCTCGGGCACGTTCCTGACGTTCTTCTTCCAGGCGTCGATGGTCGAGACGCACTACGACGGCTCCTACCCGCTCATGCGTGGTGTGGCGATGTCGGCGGCCCTCGACTCGACCCTGCACATCTCGTTCGACCTGCGCGGCGGGCTCCTGGTCCGCCAGATCCACCACTGGGCCGCGCTCGTGTTCGTCGCCGGCATCGGTGTGCACATGCTGCGCATCTTCTTCACCGGCGCGTTCCGCAAGCCGCGCGAGCTGAACTGGGTGATCGGTTTCATCCTGTTCGTGCTGGCCATGGGTGAGGGCTTCACCGGCTACTCGCTTCCCGACGACCTGCTCTCGGGCAACGGTCTGCGCATCATCGACGGCATGATCAAGGGCATCCCGCTGATCGGCACCTGGACCTCGTTCCTCCTCTTCGGCGGCGAGTTCCCGGGCGACGCGATCGTCGGCCGCCTCTACACGCTGCACATCCTGCTGCTGCCGGCGATCCTGATCGCGCTGCTGGCACTGCACCTCGTGCTGATGATCATCAACAAGCACACGCAGTTCGCCGGCCCCGCGCGCACGAACAGCAACGTCGTCGGCTACCCGATGCTGCCGGTGTACGCCTCGAAGATGGGTGGGTTCTTCTTCCTCACCTTCGGCGTCATCGTGCTCATCGCGTCGCTGTTCACGATCAACCCGATCTGGAACTACGGCCCGTACGACCCGTCCCCCGTCTCCGCCGGTACGCAGCCCGACTGGTACATCGGCTTCGCCGACGGCGCGCTGCGCCTGGTTCCGCCGCACCTCGAGACGGTGTTCCTGGACCGCACCTGGTCGTGGAACATCATCCTGCCGCTCGGCGTGCTGGTGCTGTTCATCCTGCTCGTCGCGATCTACCCCTTCATCGAGGCGTGGATCACCGGCGACAAGCGCGAGCACCACATCGCCCAGCGTCCGCGCAACGCGGCCACCCGCACCGCCATCGGCGCCGCCGGTGTCACGTTCTACGCGGTCCTGTGGGCGGCGGCGTCCTCGGACATCATCGCCACGCACTTCATGCTGTCGATGGAGGGGGTCATCCACTTCCTGCAGTTCAGCCTGATCCTCGGGCCGATCGTCGCCTACTTCGTCACCAAGCGCATCTGCATCGCGCTGCAGAAGAAGGACCGCGAGATCGTCCTGCACGGCTACGAGTCCGGCCGCATCGTGCGCCTCCCCGGTGGCGAGTACATCGAGGTGCACCAGCCGATGGACGAGTACGACCGCTGGAAGCTCATCGACTACGAGACCGACGCACCGCTGGTGGTCCGTCCCAACGCCAAGGGCAACATCCCGTGGCACGAGAACCTGCGTGCGGGCCTGTCCCGCTGGTTCTTCGAGGACCGGCTCACGCCGCTCACGCAGGCCGAGATCGCCGCCGCCGACGCGCACCAGCGTCACGACCTCGAGCACATGGACGAGGCCGAGCAGGCGGAGATCGAGGGCGCAGCCGAGCGTGCAGCCGAGGAGGGCAAGCCCACCTACGCACTCGGTGAGAAGGCCAGCGCCGAGTTCGACTCGCCCAAGCGTCTGACCGAGCTCAATGAGCCCGGCGAGGGTGACGCGCCGCGCAGCTGATCCCCGCATCCACGAAGGGCGGTCCGGTTCTCCGGGCCGCCCTTCGTCGTGTCTCCACGCGTCGATGTTGATGGCTGTAACATTCCTGGAACAGGCGCCGGATAGCGTGAACGCGTGCGTTTCATCATCATCGGAGCAGGTATCGGCGGGACCAGCGCGGGCATCGCGCTGCAGCGGTTGGGACACGAGGTCGTCATCTACGACCAGATCAAGGAGAACAAGCCGGTCGGCGCCGCGCTCTCCCTCTGGCCGAACGGCGTGAAGGTGCTCAACTGGCTGGGCCTGCACGACGACATGGTCGAGCTCGGCGGCGTCATGGACACCATGGCGTACGTCGACGGCAACACCGGCGAGACGATGTGCCGCTTCAGCCTCGAGCCGGTCACCGCGCTGACCGGACAGCGCCCCTACCCGGTCGCCCGCGCCGATCTGCAGGCGCTGCTCATGGAACGCTTCGGCATGGACCGCATCCGGCTCGGGATGCGGATGACCGGGGTGGACCAGACCGCGGACACCGTGACCGTGACGTTCGAGAACGGCGAGACGGACACGGCGGACGTGCTCATCGGCGCGGACGGCGCCCGCTCCCTCGTGCGCGAACACGTCCTCGGCACCCAGGTCGAGCGGACCTACTCCGGCTACACGAACTTCAACGGGCTCGTCCCGATCGACGAGGCGGTGGGCCCTGCCGACCAGTGGACCACGTACGTCGCCGAGGGCAAGCGGGTCTCGGTCATGCCCGTCGCCGGCGACCGGTTCTACTTCTTCTTCGACGTGCCGCAGCCGTCCGGCGTGCCCTACGAGCGCTCCGAGGGAACGGCTCCGCTCCGCGCCGCCTTCGAGGGCTGGTCGGACGGCGTCCAGCGGCTCATCGATGCGATCGACCCCGCCACCTCGCTCAACCGCGTGGAGATCTGGGACATCGACCCCTTCCACACCTGGGTGCGCGGTCGCGTGGCCCTGCTGGGCGACTCCGCCCACAACACGGCTCCGGACATCGGCCAGGGCGCCTGCTCCGCGCTCGAGGACAGCTTCGTCCTCGGTCTCGTGTTCGCCATGAACACCCTCGGGCCCGAGGATGCGCTGCAGCGGTACCAGCGGATCCGCACCGAACGGGCGGGCGACCTCGTGCTCCGTGCCCGCAAGCGCGGCTGGGAGACCCACGGGTTCGACCCCGAGGTCACCCGGCGGTGGTACGAGGGCCTGCGCACCGAGACCGGGGAGCGCGTCATCGGTGGCATCGTCGGCAACATCGTCGACAGCCCGGTGAACCTCGGCGGAGGCCTCCTGGACTGACCGGATTCCGGCGCTCCGTGGCCGTCCCGCGACTCGTGCGCGTGGCGGCCACGGCCGTACCCTGACGGCATGCCAGACGCCCTCCGGTACTTCGCCGACACGCTCGACCACCAGACCGACCCGTCCGACGTGTACGCCGCCCAGCAGGCCGGCGACGCGTTCATGCTCGTGGACGTGCGCTCGGCGGATGCCTGGCGGCAGGGCCGCATCCCCGGTGCCGTCCACGTGCCGTACCGCGACATCGCAGAGCGCGCCGACGAGTTCGACCCGGCGCTCCCCGTGGTCGTCTACTGCTGGAGCCCCGGATGCAACGCGGGCACCAAGGGCGCCCTGGAGTTCGCCCGGCTCGGATACCGTGTCCGCGAGATGATCGGCGGGTACGAGTACTGGGCGCGGGAGGGACATCCGCTCGAGAACGACGAGGGTCCGCTCCCCCGCACGTTCGACCCGCTCGTGATGGTCGTGCGCTGAGCGGGCCGGGTCAGGACGCGTCGAGGTCGAGCTCGAGGTCCTCCTGGAACAGCTCCTGCGCGGAACCGTGGAACGACGCCGGGACGGCGGCGTCCGCCAGGCCGTCCGCGACGTCGCACACCACGGCGGTGACGTTGTCGCGTGAGCCGGCCTCCAGCGCGAGCCGGACGAGCGCTTGCGACGCGGCCGCCGGCGTACGGTTGCGCAGCAACGCGAGCCCGATCTCCTCGTCGTCCAGGTAGTCGCTCACCCCGTCGCTGCACAGCAGCCACCGGTCCCCCGCGACCGCGTCCACCGCGGCGACCGTCACCGCATCCTGCTCGCCGCCGCCGAGCGAGGCGGTGATGATGTTCCGCCGCGGGTGCGACGCCGCGGCCTGCGGCGCGAGGAGGCCGCGGTCGACGAGTGCCTGCACGTAGGAGTCGTCGCGTGTCAGCCGCTCCAGCTGCGCGTGCCGCAGCCGGTACCCGCGGGAGTCGCCGATGTGCGCCAGGAGCAACGACCCGCCCGTCGTCACCACGAGGCCGGTGAAGGTGGTGGCCATGCCGCGCAGTTCGGGGTTCCGGCGCACGTGGGCGCTCAGGTCCCAGTTCGCCTCGCGCAGCCGCTCTCCCAGCGCGTCGGCATCCTCGACGCGCAGCGACCCGGCGACGAGCCGGTGCACCAGTGCGGCGGACGCGAGGTCGCCGGAGGGTCCTCCCCCGACGCCGTCCGCGACCGCGGCCCCCCAGGGCGCGCTGAAGGCCGCATCCTGATTGGAGGTACGTACGTACCCCGTCTCGGAGGATGCGGCCGTCAGAAGCCGGAACGTCACCCGATCAGCGAGCGAAGTTGCCGCGGTAGTACTCGAACACCCAGCCGACGATCGCGACGGCGAAGACGCTCAGGCCGATCGGGACCATCCAGCTGCCGACCGCGAGGCCGATCGCGCCGATCGCGACGGAACCCGCCAGCACGATGGGCCACCAGGACCAGGGGCTGAACTCGCCGATCTCGGGGTCGCCGTCGTCGATGTCGGCGGTGAGGCTGTCCTCGGGCAGCACGCCGCCCGCGGCCTTCGCCACGCGGGAAACGTAGAAGCCGATCATGCCGGACATGAAGGCGCCGAACAGCAGCACCATGGACCCGACCCACTCGATCGCGTTGTACCACTCGAGGGTGGGGTGCGCGAGGATGCTCCAGCCGGTGTAGACGACGTCGATGACGAGGAAGAAGCCGAGCAGAAGCCACCAGAGATTGATGTTGCTACGCATGGGTTACTTCACCTTTCCATCGGCCGCGTCCACGACCGGGGCATCGGGGGCGTCCTTCGCCGGGCCGACGCCAACCGGGATGGCCGCCTCGGGGTGGTTCAGGTCGAACGCGGGGCGCTCGCTGCGGATGCGCGGGATCGACGTGAAGTTGTGGCGCGGCGGGGGGCAGCTGGTCGCCCACTCGAGCGAGCCGCCGTAGCCCCACGGGTCGTTGACGGTGACCTTGGGCGCCTTGCGTGCCGTGATCCAGACGTTCAGCAGGAACGGGATCATCGAGGCGGCGAGGATCATCGAGCCGATGGTCGACACCTGGTTCTCCCAGGTCCAGCCGTCTGCCTCGGAGTAGTCCGCGTAGCGGCGCACCATGCCGTCCACACCCAGCCAGTGCTGGACGAGGAAGGTCATGTGGAAGCCCACGAACAGGATCCAGAAGTGCACGTAGCCGAGACGCTCGTTGAGCATCTTGCCGGTCCACTTGGGCCACCAGAAGTAGAAGCCCGCGAACATGGCGAACACGACCGTGCCGAACACCACGTAGTGGAAGTGCGCGACGACGAAGTACGAGTCGGACAGCATGAAGTCGAGCGCCGGCGACGCCAGGATGACACCGGTCAGACCGCCGAAGACGAAGGTCACGAGGAAGCCGAGCGAGAACACGATCGGCGTCTCGAAGGTCACCGAACCCCGCCACATGGTGCCGATCCAGTTGAAGATCTTCACACCCGTCGGCACGGCGATGAGCATCGTCATGAAGGCGAAGAAGGGCAGCAGCACGCCACCGGTGACGTACATGTGGTGCGCCCACACCGACACCGAGAGGACGGCGATCGCGATGGTCGCGTACACGAGGGTCTTGTACCCGAAGATCGGCTTGCGGCTGAACACCGGGAAGATCTCGGACACGATGCCGAAGAACGGCAGCGCGATGATGTACACCTCGGGGTGGCCGAAGAACCAGAACAGGTGCTGCCACAGCAGGACGCCGCCGTTGTGCGGGTCGTAGATGTGCGCGCCGAGCACGCGGTCGGCGGCGGCGGCGAGGATCGCGGCGGCCAGCACCGGGAAGGCGATGAGGATGAGGATGCTGGTGATCAGCGTGTTCCACGAGAAGATCGGCATCCGCCACATGGTCATGCCGGGGGCGCGCATCGTGATGATCGTGGTGATGAAGTTCACCGCACCGAAGATCGTGCCGAAACCGCTGATGCCCAGGCCCAGCATCCAGAGGTTCCCACCGACGCCCGGACTGAAGGTCGTGCTGGCGAGCGGCTGGTAGGCGAACCACCCGAAGGAGGCGGCGCCCGCCGGGGTCAGGAAGCCGGCGACGGCGATCATCGAGCCGAAGAGGAAGAGCCAGAACGCGAAGGCGTTCAGACGCGGGAAGGCGACGTCGGGGGCACCCAGCTGCAGCGGCAGGATCGCGTTCGCGAAGCCCGCGAACAGCGGCGTCGCGAACATGAGCAGCATGATCGTGCCGTGCATCGTGAACAGCTGGTTGTACTGCTCCTTGGTGGGCACGATCTGCATGCCGGGCTCGAAGAGCTCAGCACGGATGATCAGCGCCATCACGCCGCCCAGCAGGAAGAACAGGAACGACGCGATCAGGTACATGTACCCGATCGTCTTGTGGTCGGTCGAGGTCACCCACTTGACGATCACGTTGCCCTTGGCCTCGACGCGCGAGGAGCTGAGCAGTGCCGCCTGGCGCGGCGGGAGGGTCGTCGGAGCGCCGGGCTCCTGAAGCGGAAGCGTCGTCGCCATAATCACTCGTCTCCCTTGGCAGATGCGCCGGTGCCCGGCAGGTTGTCGAGCCGGTCGTAGGCCTCTTGGATGTTGCCGGTCTGGCCCTTGTCACGGAGCGTGTCGAGGTACGCCTCGTACTCCGCCTCGCTGACGACCTTCACGTTGAAGAGCATCATCGAGTGGTACTCGCCGCACAGCTCGGCGCACTTGCCGGCGTACGTGCCCTCTCGCGTCGGCGTGAACGACCAGGCGTTGTCCTTGCCGATGTAGAGGTCCTTCTTGTAGAGGAAGTCGATGACCCAGAACGAGTGGATGACATCGCGCGAGGACAGGTCGATCCGCACGGTCTTGTCCACCGGCAGGTACAGGGTGGGCAGCAGGTCCTGGTCGACGTTGCCCGCGGCATCCGGCTGCGCCTGGATGCCCATGCTCCACACCGCGTCGTCCTCGTCGCCCGAGGCGTCGGCGTACTCGAAGTCCCACGCCCACTGCTTGCCGATGGCCGAGACGGTCACGTCCGGCTCCTCGTACTGCGTCTCGAGGATCGTCTGGTCACGCGCGGTGAACGCGAAGAACCCGACGACGAGGATCAGCGGCACGACCGTGTAGAAGATCTCGATCGGCATGTTGTAGCGCAGCTGCACCGGCAGACCGGTCTGGCCCTTACGGCGGCGGTACACCACCATCGCCCAGAGCATCAGCGCCCACGTGATGACGCCGACGGCGAGCAGCACGATCCAGGAGTTCACCCAGAGGGCGGACACCATCTCGGTGCGGTTGGTCGCGGGCTTTCCGGTCTCCTCGAAGCCGGGCAGGAACCCGTTGAGCTGAGACGGGGTGCAGCCGGCGAGGATAGCCGCCGCCACGGCCCCGATGGGGAGGACGGCCCAACGCAGTCGACGTTTCGAAGGCACGGTGCACCTTTCAGGGATCACGAATGAAGCTCCTTCAGTCTAGAGCAAGCTCACACCTGGTTCAGGCCATTCACCCAGCCGCAACAGACGAAACGGCGCGGCCACCCCCGGGTTTCCCCGGATGCGACCGCGCCGAAACGCTGTGCGACGGCGTGTCAGTGGAAGCTGTCGCCGCATGCACAGGAGCCCTGCGCGTTGGGGTTGTCGATCGTGAAGCCCTGCTCCGAGATCGTGTCCTTGAAGTCGATGGTCGCGCCGTCGAGGTACGGCACGCTCATGTCGTCGATGATGACCTCGACGCCGTCGAAGTCGACGACCTTGTCACCGTCGAGGTACCGCTCGTCGAAGTAGAGCTGGTAGATGAGGCCGCTGCATCCGCCGGGCTGCACGGCCACGCGCAGCCGGAGGTCGTCGCGGCCCTCCTGCCCGAGCAGGTGCTGGACCTTCGCAGCCGCAGCCTCCGTGAGCAGCACACCGTGCTCGCGGGCGCTCTGGTCGACAGTCAGTGTGGTGTCGGTCATGGCTCTCCTCGGGGGACGGACCGCTGCCGCGGTCGGGATGGCATGAGTCTACGCCGGTTCCCTGGATCAGGGCCGGTGCCGGTCCAGGTTCTCCAGCAACAGCGCCTCGCTGAGCACGGCGTGCCGGAAGGTGTCCAGGTGCAGCGACTCGTTCGGGCTGTGTGCGCGCGAGTGCGGGTCCTCGACGCCGGTGACCAGGATCTGCGCGCCCGGGAAGGTGCGCACGAGGTCTGCGA
>JAEZSU010000210.1 GCA_023421635.1 Actinomycetes bacterium
TGGCGAACGGCGCGGTCACGATCGTGAGCCAGGCGGACCCCAATGCCTCGGCGGACGAGGTCCGCCGAGTGGTGCGCGGGTTCGGGGGCATCGCCCGCGATGTCGCGACGATCCCCTACGACCCCGCCATGATCGGCGGCCCGCTCCGGTTCGACGCGCTGCGGCCGGTCACCCAGCGGGCGTGGCTCTCGGCCGCGGCCACGATCGCCCGCGGGCTCTGAGTCAGCGGCGGGCTGCCTCGAACGGCCACCGCATCCGGGTCGCGTTCTCGCACACGACCCAGAGCCGCTCCGCCACCGCGGGGTCGCGGGTGACGCGGGCCGGCGTCGCCCGTCGCGGCTGGCCGTGCACGAGCCGCTGCGGACCCCACATGTCGCCGCCCTCGACGGTGTCGTCGACGAGGGCGCGCACGAGCGCCCACGCACCCCGTTCCTTGGACTGGGTGACCGCGGCCTGCAGGTTGTCGGCGAAGCGGTCCATCCGGGTGGGCTCGTTCACTCCGCGGATGCCGGGGGTCCGCCCGCTCGTGGAATAGCCCGGGTGGGCGACGACGCTCTTCACCGGCACCCGTGCCGCGCGGAGCCGCCGGTCCGCCTCGAGCCCGATGGCGGTCGTCGCGATCTTCGACTGCACGTAGGCGCGCCAGCCGGTGTATCCGGTCTTCAGCTGCGGGTCCACGGGGTCTTTCGCCAGGAGCGAGGTCGCCATGCTGCCCAGCCACACCATCCGTCCCCGGCCCGCGGACAGGGTGGTCAGCAGCGCACCGGCGAGGGCGAAGTGCCCGAGCACGTTCGTGGCGAACACGAGTTCGTTGCCGTCCCGCGTCGTCTCGCGGTGCTTCGGGGGGTGCACGATCCCGGCGTTCAGCAGCAGGCCGTCGATGCGGCCGCGCTGGCGCACGGTGGCCGCCGCCGCGCGGACCGAGCCGAGGTTGCTGGTGTCCAGGAGCAGCGTCTCGACCTTGCCCGTGGTGCGCCCGTCCTCCGCCGCGCGCCCGACGACCGCAGCCCGCGCCGCGGCCAGCCGGTTCGGGTTCCGGCCGGTCATCACGACGGTCGCACCCGCCCCCGCGAGCTGCTCGGAGGCGAAGAATCCCAGGCCGGCGTTCGCGCCGGTGACGAGGAAGGTCCGACCGCTCAGGTCGGGGAGGTGGCGCGGATCCCAGTCCGCCGCACGCGGGGTCACGCGTTGAGCCTAACCCCGCCCGGCCGGCCGCATCGTCCTTCCACCGGGCGGCCGTCGCACGGGGGACGGATGCCGCTCGCGCGCCCTAGGCTGTGCGCATGCGCACGCGTGAGGACATCGAGTGCTGGCTGACCGACATGGACGGTGTGCTGGTGCACGAGAACCGCCCCATTCCTGGCGCGGCGGAACTGCTCGCGCAGTGGCGCGACACCGGGACGCCGTTCCTGGTGCTGACGAACAACCCCATCTTCACGCCGCGCGATCTCAGCGCCCGGCTCGCCCGGTCGGGCCTCGACGTGCCGGAGGACCGCATCTGGACCTCGGCGCTCGCGACGGCCGAGTTCCTCACCTCGCAGCTGCCCGGCGCCACCGCCTTCGTCATCGGCGAGGCGGGGCTGACGACCGCGCTGTACGAGGCCGGGATCATCATGACCGAGACGCAGCCGGACTACGTCGTCGTGGGCGAGACCAGGCAGTACTCGTTCGAGGCGATCACGCAGGCGATCCGGTTCATCAACGACGGCGCCCGGTTCATCGTGACCAACCCGGACGCGACCGGCCCGACGCCCTACGGCATCGTGCCGGCGACCGGCTCCTTCGCGGCGCTCATCACGCATGCCACCGGGAAGTCGCCGTACGTGGTCGGCAAGCCCAATCCGATGATGTTCCGGTCGGCGCTGAACCGCATCGGTGCGCACTCGGAGAACACCGGCATGATCGGCGACCGGATGGACACCGATGTGGTCGCCGGCATCGAAGCGGGACTCCACACGGTGCTCGTCATGACCGGCATCAGCGATCCGGCCGAGATCGAGCGCTACCCGTTCCGCCCGGACGAGGTCGTCGGCTCGGTCGCCGACCTCGTGTCGCCGGAACCGCTGGAGTCGGAGGTCGGCGACGGCGACCCGGTCCAAGGACTGTGATGGGCGCCCTCGACGACGGCGAGCTCGTCGAGGTGCCGGATGCCGCCGCCTGGCGGGGCTGGCTGCACGAGCACCACGCGACCTCGCGCGGTGCGTGGCTCGTCCGGCCCCGCGCGGGCTCGGAGCTGCAGCTCGTCGGGTACGAGGACGCGGTGCTGCAGGCGCTGTGCTTCGGCTGGATCGACGGACCGGTCCGCACCTTCGACGCGACGCGTGGCGGACTCTGGTTCGCGCCACGTCGCCCGACGAGCGGGTGGGCGGCGACGAACAAGGCGCGCGTCGCCCGGCTCGCAGAGGAGGGCCTGCTCGCGGCGGCCGGCCTGCGGGCGATCGAGGTGGCGAAGGCGAACGGCGCGTGGACCGTGCTCGACAACGCGGAGGCGCTGCGTGAGCCGGCCGACCTCCGTGCGGCCCTGGATGCGGTGCCCGCGGCCAGGGCCGCATGGGACGGGTT
>JAEZSU010000243.1 GCA_023421635.1 Actinomycetes bacterium
CCTGGGGCGGACGAGCATCGCGTGGGCCCTCGGCATCCTCCGCGCCGACGGCCGCGAGCAGCTCGCGACCGGCCGGTTCGTGCACGTGTTCGTCGACGCCGGAACCCGCAGGCCCGTCCCGGTCCCGTCGGGGATCCGCACGGCCCTGGAGACCCGGCTCCTCGCCTGAGACGGGCTTCGCGGGCCCGCAAGAAACCGACCGGACGGTATGCTACGGTTGACGCGTCCGACGGTGGGCGGAGGAGGGGTCGAGGATGACCGGAGTGCCAGGGCTCGATGTCGCGGGCCTGACCGAATGGCTGGCGGCGACGCACCCCCACCTGGCCGACGGGCCGCTCACCGCCACGGTCATCCCCGGGGGCAGGAGCAACCTCACCTACGCGATCGCCGGGGCGCGACTGCCGCTCATCCTGCGACGGCCGCCCCTCGGCCACGTGCTCTCCAGCGCCCACGACATGCGGCGTGAACACCGGGTCATCTCGGCGCTCGCGCAGACGCCGGTCCCCGTCCCCGCCGCGATCGACATCGTCGACGACACGGCGGGCACCGTCACGGGCACCACCTTCTTCCTCATGGAACGCGCTCCCGGCGTCGTGCTCGCGCGCACGACGCAGAACGCGGACTACACGCCGGCCGGCCTCCACGCCATCGGCCTCGGCCTGGCGCATGCGCTCGCCGATCTGCACGCGGTCGACCCGGGGGAGGTCGGCCTCGGGGACTTCGGCCGCCCCGACGGGTACCTCGCGCGGCAGCTGTCGACCTGGCAGCGGCAGCTCGCCGCATCCCGGTCCCGGCCGACCCCCGATCTCGACGCGTTGCAGGCCCGGCTCCAGGAGCACACGCCCGCCGCGGGCCGGGCGGCCATCGTGCACGGCGACTACCGTCTCGACAACGCGCTCGTGACCGGTCCCGAGCCGCGCCTGTCCGCGATCCTGGACTGGGAGATGGCGACGCTCGGCGACCCGCTCGTCGACCTCGGCATCCTCGCCTTCTACTGGGACATCGCGCGCCTGCCCGGCCTGTTCGAGAGCGCCGTGCCGAGCGCGGTCGATCCGGATGCGGGGTACCCCGACGTCGCCGAACTCGTCGACGCCTACGCGGCACGCGCCGGCATCCCGGTGCCCGACCTCGGCTGGTACCGCGCGTTCGCCGCGTACAAGCTCGCGGTCATCCTCGAGGGCATCCACTACCGCTTCCTCGCGGGGGAGACCGTCGGCGAGGGCTTCGACCGCATGGGCGAGCTGGTGGAGCCGCTCGCCCGGGAAGGGCTCGCGGTGCACTGATGGACTTCGGTCACGACGCCCGCACCGAGGAACTCCTCGGCCGCACCCGCGCCTTCGTGGCGGACGAGGTGCTTCCGGCGGAGCCCGTGCTGGAGCGGCAGCTCGCCGAGACACCGGACGAGTGGCGCTTCCGCCCGATCGTCGACGAGCTGCGGCAGCGTGCACGGGCGGCAGGGCTCTGGAACCTGTTCCTGCCGGGCGAGCGGGGTGCCGGCCTCACGAACCTGCAGTACGCGCCGCTCGCCGAGGCGACCGGGTGGAGCCCGCGCCTCGCACCGGTCGCGCTCAACTGCGCCGCACCCGACACCGGCAACATGGAGGTGCTGCACGACTTCGGCACGCCCGAGCAGCAGGAGCGGTGGCTCGAGCCGCTGCTCGAGGCCCGCATCCGCTCGGCGTTCTGCATGACCGAACCCGACGTCGCCTCGTCCGACGCGACGAACATCGCGACCCGCATCCGCCGCGACGGCGACCACTACGTCGTCACGGGTCGCAAATGGTGGTCCACGGGCGCCATGAATCCGGATGCGGCGATCTTCATCGTGATGGGCAAGACCGACCCGGACGCGCCGCGCCATCGGCAGCAGTCGATGATCCTCGTGCCCCGTGACACCCCGGGCGTGCGGGTCGTGCGCCCGCTCACGGTGTTCGGCTACGACGACCGCGACCACGGCGGCCATGCCGAGGTCGTGTTCGACGAGGTCCGGGTGCCGGCGGCGAATCTCATCGCGGGCGAGGGCGACGGCTTCGCGATCGCCCAGGCGCGCCTCGGACCGGGCCGCATCCATCACTGCATGCGCGCGCTCGGGATCGGCGAGCGGGCCCTCGCGCTCATGCAGGCGCGCGCGAACACCCGCCACGCCTTCGGCCGGACACTGGCGGAGCAGGGCGTCGTGCGGGAGTGGATCGCCGAGTCCCGGATCGACCTGGAGGCGCTTCGGCTGCTCGTCCTCAAGACCGCATGGCTCATGGACACCGTCGGCAACCGCCGGGCGATGACCGAGATCCAGGCGATCAAGATCGCGGTGCCGCGCGCCGTGCAGCGCATCCTCGACCGAGCGATCCAGCTGCACGGCGGCGCCGGCGTCTCGCAGGACACCCCGCTCGCGGAGTTGTTCGCAGGGGTCCGCACCCTGCGACTCGCGGACGGACCGGACGAGGTGCACCTCTCGAGCCTCGGGCGGTCCCACCTGCGCCCCTGAACCGTCGGAACCAACGAAGGAGAACCGATGACCCACCGTGCCGACCCCGCCATCGACGGCGAGGGTTTCACCACGCTGTCCGTCGCCAGCATCCTGGCCGAGACGGCCACGCGCCATCCCGACCTCCCCGCGCTCCACTTCATGGGCGGCACCACCACGTACGGCGAGCTGTGGCAGCAGACCCGCCGCTACGCGGGCGCCCTCCGCGCCAGGGGGATCGGCGCCGGCGACCGCGTCGCGATGCTCGTGCCGAACGTGCCCGACTTCGCCCGCGTCTACTACGCGGCGCTGTCGCTGGGTGCCGTCGTCGTGCCGGTGCACCTGCTGTTCAAGGCCGACGAGATCGCCTTCGTGCTGCGGGACGCCGACGCCGACCTGTTCGTCGTCGCGGCCCCCCTGCTCGGCGAGGCGGTCCCCGCCGCCCAGTCGGTCGGCGTCCCCCTGGTCACCGTGCTCCTGCCGCCGGATGCGGGCGTCGACCTGCCGCGACTCGAGGTCGAGGCGCGCGAGGCGGAACCCCTGGCCCGGCATACCGCGGTGCGCCCGCACGACCCGGCCACGATCCTGTACACGAGCGGCACCACCGGCACGCCGAAGGGTGCGGTGGGGTCGCATCTCGCGATCGTCGAGCAGGTGCACTGCACCCTCATCGACTCGTTCGACCTGCGTGCGCCGGACGTCGTCTTCGGCGGGCTGCCGCTGTTCCACACCTTCGGACAGACCGCCGTGATGAACATGGCGTTCCGCGTGGGCGCCTCGATCATCCTACTTCCCCGGTTCGACCCGGACGATGCGCTCGCGCTGATGGTCGCGCACCGCGCGACGGTCTTCACCGCGGTTCCGACCATGTTCGTCGGGATGCTGGAGGCCGCCGCCCGCACCGAGGACCGTCCCCCGCTCCGGTACGCCGTCTCGGGCGGCGCGGCGCTCCCGGTC
>JAEZSU010000017.1 GCA_023421635.1 Actinomycetes bacterium
ATGACGAGGGCGTCGTTCTCGTCATCCCAGGCGAGATCGTAGATGAGGCCGAGGTCGACGACGTTGATCCCGAGCTCGGGGTCCATGACGTCCTTGAGCGCCTCGGTGACCTCGTCGTACTTCTCCGGGGTGAGGGTCGCAGCCATGTCGCGAGCCTACGCCTCGAGCGGTGCGTCGGCGTCGAGGAAGCGGTCGTAACCCTCGTTCTCGAGCTGGTCGGCGAGCTCCGGGCCGCCCTCCTCGACGATCCGGCCCTTGACCATGACGTGCACGTGGTCAGGGCGGATGTAGCGCAGGATGCGGGTGTAGTGCGTGATGAGGAGCACACCGAGGTCGGACTCGGCCTTGGCGCGGTTGACGCCCTCCGAGACGATCTTCAGCGCGTCGACGTCGAGGCCGGAGTCGGTCTCGTCGAGCACCGCGATCCGCGGCTTGAGGAGCTCGAGCTGCAGGATCTCGTGACGCTTCTTCTCGCCGCCCGAGAACCCTTCGTTGACGTTGCGCTGCGCGAACTTGGGATCCATGCGCAGGTTCTTCATCGCCGCCTTGACATCCTTCGTCCAGGTGCGGATGGCGGGGGCCTCGCCGTCGATGGCGGTCTTGGCGGTGCGCAGGAAGTTCGTCACCGTGACGCCGGGGATCTCCACCGGGTACTGCATCGCGAGGAAGAGGCCGGCGCGGGCACGCTCGTCCACGCTCATCGCCAGCACGTCCTCACCGTCGAGGGTGATGGTGCCGCCGGTGACGGTGTACTTCGGGTGGCCGGCGATCGTGTACGCCAGCGTGGACTTGCCGGAGCCGTTGGGGCCCATGATGGCGTGCGTCTCGCCGGTGCGCACGGTCAGGTCGAGGCCGTTCAGGATGGGCGTGGTGCCCTCCTCGGTCTCGACCGTGACGTGCAGGTCGCGGATCTCGAGAACAGACATTCAGACTTCCTTCGTGAGGGTGGGATCGATGAGCACGTCGTCACCGTCGACGGTGACCTCGAACACGGGGACGGGCTCGTACGCGGGGAGGTTCAGGGGGCGGCCGGTGCGCAGCGAGAAGGCGGAGCCGTGGGCCCAGCACTCGAGCGTGTCGCCCTCGACGAACCCGTCGGAGAGCGAGATGTCGCCGTGGGTGCAGGTGTCGCCGATCGCGTGCACCTCGCCGGCGGAGTCGAGCACCACCGCGATGGCGACGCCGTCCACCTCGACGCGGCGGGCCTCGTCCTGGACGAGGTCGCTCAGCGCGCAGACGCGGGTCGCGGTCATCGGGCGACCCCCGCGGCGAGCTCCTCCTCGATGCGCGCGACGAGTCGCTCCTCGAGCTCGTCCACGCCGATCTTCTGGACGATCTCCATGAGGAAGCCGAGCACGACGAGGCGGCGCGCCTCGTCCTCCGCGATGCCGCGGGCCTGCAGGTAGAACAGCTGCTCGTCGTCGAAGCGTCCGGTGGCACTGGCGTGCCCGGCACCGGCGATGTCGCCGGTCTCGATCTCGAGGTTCGGGATCGAGTCTGCTCGCGCGCCCTCGGTGAGCACGAGGTTGCGGTTGGCCTCGTAGGAGTCGGTGCCCGTGGCATCCGGTCCGATCAGCACGTCGCCGATCCAGACCGTGCGGGCGGACTCGCCCTGCAGCGCGCCCTTGTAGAGGACGTCGCCGCGGGTCGAGGCGCCCTTGTGGAACAGATACACCTGGCTCTCTAGGTGCTGGCCGGCGTCGGAGAACGCCAGGCCGTACAGCTCGCCCTGCGCGCCGGTGCCGGCGAGCTCGACGCTGGGGTTCACGCGCACGATGCCGCCGCCGAAGCTGACGACGATGTGGCGAAGCAGCGCGTCGCGTCCCACGCGGGCCTGGTGGGCGGACACGTGGCGAGCGTCGTCCTCCCACTCCTGCACGCTGACGAGGGTGAGCGATGCCCCGTCGCGGACGATGATCTCGACGTTCTCGGCGAACTGCGCGCTCCCGGCGTGACGGAGCACGATCGTGCCGCGTGAGTTCGCACCGGCCTCGATGACGAGGTGGGCGTGGGCGACGAGCTCCGCACCGGCGCCACGGAGGTCGACGACGACGGTCTCGTCGAGTTCCGCGTTCGCGGGGATCGACAGCCACAGCGCCTCGGCTGAGCGCTGCCAGGCGATGGCGGCGGTGATGTCCTCGGGGGTGAACACCTCGCCGCGCGGGGCCGTCCCGATCGGAAGGGAGGCCGCGGCGAGCGGCCCGGTGACCGTGATACCGACGGCACCGGCGTCGCCGGCACGGTCGGTCACGAGCGAACCGAGCCGGTCCACGGGCGTGTGCTTCCAGTTCACCTCGCGGCCGGTCGGCGCGCCGAACGCGGCCGGCTCGTAGGAGCGGAGGCGCTCGGACCGGGTCTGCACCGGGACGAACGAGGCGGCAGGGTCGATGTGCCCCTTCGTCTGGACGACGGGGGCTGCGGTAGCGGCGGACATCAGCCGACGGATCCTTCCATGCCCATCTCGATGAGCTTGTTCAATTCGAGCGCGTACTCCATCGGCAGCTCCCGCGCGATCGGCTCGATGAAGCCGCGCACGATCATGGCCATCGCCTCGTCCTCGGGCATGCCACGGCTCATGAGGTAGAAGAGCTGCTCCTCGCTCACCTTGGACACGGTGGCCTCGTGGCCGAGCTGGACGTCGTCGACGCGGATGTCGATCGCGGGGTACGTGTCCGAGCGGGAGATGGTGTCGACGAGCAGGGCGTCGCAGCGGACCGTGTTCGCGGAGTGGTGCGCGGCCGCATCCACCCGCACCTCGCCGCGATAGCCTGCGCGTCCGCCGCCGCGGGCGATGGACTTCGACACGATCGAGGACTGCGTGTAGGGCGCCATGTGGATCATCTTGGCGCCGGCGTCCTGGTGCTGGCCGGGGCCGGCGAAGGCGACCGACAGGGTCTCGCCCTTGGCGTGCTCGCCCATGAGGTAGATGGACGGGTACTTCATCGTCACCTTCGAGCCGATGTTGCCGTCGACCCACTCCATGGTGGCGCCCTCGTGCGCGATGGCGCGCTTGGTCACGAGGTTGTAGACATTGTTCGACCAGTTCTGGATGGTCGTGTACCGGACCCGGGCGTTCTTCTTGACGATGATCTCGACCACCGCGGAGTGCAGCGAATCGGACTTGTAGATCGGGGCGGTGCAGCCCTCGATGTAGTGCACGTACGAGTCCTCGTCGGCGATGATGAGCGTCCGCTCGAACTGCCCCATGTTCTCGGTGTTGATGCGGAAGTACGCCTGCAGCGGGATCTCCACATGCACGCCCTTCGGCACGTACACGAACGATCCGCCGGACCACACCGCGGTGTTCAGGGCCGCGAACTTGTTGTCGCCCGCCGGGATCACCGTGCCGAAGTACTCCTCGAAGAACTCGGGGTGCTCGCGCAGCGCGGTGTCGGTGTCCATGAAGATGACGCCCTGGCGCTCCAGGTCCTCCTGGATCTGGTGGTACACCACCTCGGACTCGTACTGCGCGGCGACGCCGGCGACGAGCCGGGAGCGCTCCGCCTCCGGGATGCCGAGCTTCTCATACGTGTTGCGGATGTCCTCGGGGAGGTCCTCCCACGACTGCGCCTGCTTCTCGGTGGAGCGGACGAAGTACTTGATGTTCTCGAAGTCGATGTCCGAGAGGTCGGCGCCCCAGGTCGGCATCGGCTTCTTGCCGAACAGCTGGTAGCCCTTCAGACGGGTCTTCAGCATCCATTCGGGCTCCGCCTTCAGCGCGGAGATGTCGCGGACGACGGCCTCGGTGAGGCCACGCTTCGCGCTCGCACCCGCGGCGTCCGGGTCGTGCCACCCGAACTCGTACACGCCGAGCCCTTCGAGCTCAGGACGATCGATCAGCACATCGGACATGGTGTGTCACTCTCCTCGTGGGGCCTAACGGTGTCAGCCGTTCCGGCATTCCGTGCCTCACGCGGGAGTTCGCGAGAGGGATTGCCGTTTCCAGGCCCGGATTCGTCGGCGTGGGGGCCGCCTAGACTGTCGGTGGGACCGTGCGTGAGCGCGGCGTCCGAACCCCTCGATTCTACAGGTTTCCCTCCGCGCCCGGGGCCGGAGGGCACGGCCCGCCCCCGGCACGGCCACCAGGAGAGCACGCATGTCCGTCGACACCTCACCCGCACCCACTCGCTCAGGTCTGTGGGCACGCTTCATCGCGTGGCTGCCGGACCACGTCGACCGCCGCGTGGTGGTCGCCGCCTGGGCGACGCTCGTCGTGCAGATCGGCATCGTCGGCACCGGCGGGCTCGTGCGGCTCACGGGATCCGGGCTCGGATGCTCCACCTGGCCGCGCTGCACCGACGACTCCTTCGTCGCGACGCCCGAGATGGGCATCCATGGCGCCATCGAGTTCGGCAACCGCCTGCTCACGTTCGTGCTGGTGATCGTCGCGATCGTGACCTTCCTGTTCGTCGTGCGGATGCGCCGCACCCGCCCCGAGCTGTTCTGGCTCGCCCTCGTCATCGGCCTCTACGTCCCGCTGCAGGCCGTCATCGGCGGCATCACCGTGCTGACGAACCTCAACCCCTACGTCGTCGGGCTCCACTTCTTCGCCTCCGCGGTCCTCGTGGGCCTTTCCGCGGTCCTCGTGGCGCGCGTGTACGCGCAGCCGGGGCCGCGGCGTCTCGCGGTGCCGTCCTGGGTCGCGGCGACCACCCACCTCACCAGCGTGTTCGTCGCGATCACCGTGATCGTCGGCATCCTCGTCACCGGGTCCGGCCCGCACGCCGGCGACGGCGGGGCCGCCCGGAACGGCCTCGACTCCGAGTTCATGCAGCACGTGCACGCGTGGCCGGCCTACATCACCTTCGGGCTCACCCTCATCCTCGTCGCCGCCGCGTGGCGCCGGCGCCCCGACGTCACGAACCTCCGCAGGTGGACGGGTCTGCTCCTGCTCGTCGAGCTCCTCCAGATCGGGGTCGGCCTGTGGCAGGCGCGGACCGGCCTCCCGATCGTGCTCGTGAACATCCACATGGTGCTCTCGATGCTCCTCGTGGCCGCGATGACGGCCGTCGTGCTCTCCCTCAAGCACACCGCATCCTCAGCGAACGCATAGGTTCCCCATCGCTCCCGTCGGGGCGCGGCCGGAATGGTGGTCGGGTGCTGCGGCAATCCGTGCCGCACGTCCGAGGAGTAATCACCGTATGAACACCGCACCCCGTCTGACGCGCAGCGTCCCGTTCTGGATCCTGCTCGCGGGCTCGCTGGCCAGCGTCGCCTTCGGCATCTGGCTCACCGTCGACCGCATCGGCGTCATGACCACCACCCTGCTGGACGGCACCGCGACCGGTGTCGAGGTCTACGCGGGCCAGTCCTGGGCGGTGTTCGCGGCCGCCTTCGTCGCAGCGGGTCTCGTGGGGCTCGTCGCCGCGCTCGCCCTCGCCGTCGCCCGTTCCTTCGCGCCGCAGCCCGTCGTCGAGGCCATCGCGTGGGCTGAGGACGACGAGGTCGAGGTGCCCGCGGCTCCCGCCACCACCGCCGTCGACGCCACAGCCGTCGAGACCACCGCGCCCGAGGCGCCGGCCGGCGACGCACCGTCGACCGACACCGCGCGCTGACCCGGCCTCGGAAACGCACGGGCCCCGGCATCCTGCAGG
>JAEZSU010000118.1 GCA_023421635.1 Actinomycetes bacterium
GTCGAGCGGGACGGTGCGCTCCTCGCCGACATAGAACCCGGCGACGTCCAGCATGCCGTTGAGGTTCGCGGCGGTCTGCTCCGCCTCGGCGGTGGTCACCGCCGCCTCGACCGGCACGGCCTCCGCCGTGACCGACGCGGTGCCGGAGCCGTCCGTGAACGCATCCTCCACGGCTGCGCGCACGACCTCGAGGTCGATGCCCTCGCCCGCGGTGTCGGGCGTGGCCGCGTAGCTCGCCGACGCGGCGTCGAACGCGACCCCGGCGTCCACGGGATCGACGTACATGTCGCCGAGCTTGTCGCGCAGCGCGGCCTCCGCCGTCTCGGGGTCGATCGTGACCTCGGCGGCGAGAGGCTCGCCGTTCCACTGTGTGACGTTCCACAGCGGATGCTGCTCGAACGCCTTCGTCGCGAGGGCCTCGGCGTCGATCGACGCACCGAGTTCGGCGCCGGTGAGCGTCGCATCGCCCTCCGGCGTGGTGAGCTCGACGGTCGTGGCCGCGAGGCGCGCGTTCAGGACGTCGGCCGCCCCGCCGGCGGTGAGCCCGCCCACGGGGACGCCGGCGACGGCGGTGCCGGGCGCGATGAGGACGAGGGATGCGGCGACGGCCGCCACCGCGAGCACGCCGCCGGGGATCCCGAACCACAGCCCGAGGTGCTTCTTGCGCGGCTTCGGCTCTTCGGGAGCCCAGGCGTAGGTCGTCGGCGGGTCGGAGCGGTCGCCGTCATCGGCGTCCGCGTCGAGCGTGGTCGTGGGCGCGTCGTCGGCATTGAGCGCTGTCGTTGCCGCCGCATCCGCGTCGATCGCGGTCGTCGGGGCATCGGCGGCGGTGTGCGGCGTGATCGAGGCGTCGGCAGGCGTCGTGCCGTCGCCCTCGCCGTGGCCGGCGCCAGGGTCCGCGACCGGACCCGTCGCGACATCCGTCATGGCCCACCCCGTCTCCCGCGGGTCGTCCACCCGACCCGTCCCCGCCATGGTAAGCGGCGGTCCGGTCCCGCGGGCAACGTTCCGATCACGCTCTGCCGGGCTTCCCCTGGGTGCCGGCGCCGCGGTCAGCGCCAGGCGAAGCCGATGAGGTGGGTGCGGCTGAGCGGTGCCAGCGGCACCTCGTCGACCTCGGCGGCGGTGATCCAGCGGAGCTCCGCGATCTCCGCCGCGGCGGACGCCTGGTCGTGCCGGATGCGGAGCGCGAACGCATCCGCGACCACCCGGTGTCCCGGCTCGTTCGCCGCATCCGCGCTGAAGCGGCCGAGCGGCTCGAGGTCGGACTCCTGCGCGTGGACGCCGATCTCCTCGGCCATCTCGCGGAGCACGGTCTGCGCCGGCGTCTCGCCCGGGTCGGGTTTGCCGCCGGGCTGCTGGAACACGCTCGCCCCGTGCTTGCGCACGACCAGCGCCCGCCCCTCCTCGTCGGTGACCACCGCAGCGCTGACCTGCACCACGGGGCGCGTCACGCGAACACCTTGCCCGGGTTGAGGATGCCGGCGGGGTCGAAGACGGCCTTGATCCGGCGCTGCAGGTCCCACTGGTCCTCGCCCAGCTCGTCGGCGAGCCAGCGTCGCTTGAGCACGCCGATGCCGTGCTCACCGGTGAGCGTGCCGCCGAGCCGCAGGGCGGAGCGGAACAGGTCGCTCGCCGCATCCCACACCACCTCGGGCACCTCGGGGCCCTCGAAGACGAAGTTCGGGTGGAGGTTGCCGTCGCCCGCGTGCGCGACGGCGGGGATCACGAGCCCGTACTCCCGCTCGATGCGGGCGATCTCGTCGAACATGTCGGGGAGCGCCGAGCGGGGCACCGAGACGTCCTCGATGAGGGTCGTGCCGAGGCGCTCCATCGCGGGATGCATCGACCGGCGGATCCGCAGCAGCCGCTCACCCTCGACGGGGTCGTCCGAGACGGTGACGGCACCGCCCGACGCCTCGAGCACGGCCGCGATGGCGGCGGCCTCGTCGCGGGCGGCGACGCCGTCGGTCTGGATCGTCAGCTGTGCGGCCCCGGATGCGGGCGCGGCCAGCCCCAGCAGATCGTGCACGGCGGCGAGGCTCGCCGCATCCATGAGCTCCATGATCGCGGGGGCGACGCCCGCCGCGGTGACCGCGGCGCTCGCGGCGGCGGCGGCGCGGACGTTCGGGAAGGTCGCGACCACGGAGCACTGCTCGCCGGCGACCGCCCGGCGGAGCTTCAGGGTCGCCCCGACGACGACGCCGAGGGTCCCCTCCGAGCCGATCATGAGCGAGGTGAGGTCGTAGCCGGTGACGCCCTTGACGCTCCGGTGCCCGAGGTGCATGAGCCGGCCGTCGGCGAGGACCACGTCGAGGCCGAGCACGGCGTCGCGCACCACCCCGTACTTCGCGCACAACAGCCCGCCCGCGCCGGTCGCGATGTTGCCGCCGACGGTGGCGATCTCGCGGCTCGCGGGGTCCGGTGCCCACCACACGCCGTGCGGGGCGAGCGCACGGTTGAGGTCGGCGTTCAGGATGCCGGGCTCGACGACCGCGAGCAGGTCGTCCGGGCGCACCTCGAGGATGCGGTCCATCGCCCGCAGCGACAGCGCGATCTCGCCGGCGCCGGTGTTCGCGGCGCCCGCGAGGCCGGTGCCCGCACCGCGGGGGACGACCG
>JAEZSU010000078.1 GCA_023421635.1 Actinomycetes bacterium
GCGTCATCCCCGGCCCGGTGTCGCTCACCGTGAGCGCGATCCGCCCGTCATGGACGTCGCTGCGGATGCGCACCGTGCCGCCGGGCGGGGTGAACTTCACCGCGTTGGAGACGAGGTTGCCGAGCGCGCGGGTGGCGTCGTCGGTGACGCAGTGGACCGCGGCATCCGCGTCGACGTCGAGCTCGAGCCGGATGCGGCGGGCGTCCGCCATCGGACGGTGGATGTCGACGACCTCGCCCGCGAGGTCGCGCAGGTTCAGCACGGGCGTCTGCGACACGGCGACCCCGGATCGGCCCAGCGTGAGCAGGTCCTCGACGAGGGTGGTGAGGCGCGCGGCGTTGCGCACGATGATCCGCACCCATGCCTGCTCGCTCGGGGTGAGCGTCTGCGACTCCGCGAGCAGCTCCGCGTACCCGGCGATGCTCGTGACCGGTGTGCGCAGCTCGTGACTCGTGGTGGCGACGAAGTCGTCCCGCTGCCGTTCCAGGTCGACGAGGGTGGACCTGGCCGCCGCGCGCTCCACCTCGGCGTCGTGCCGGGCCTGCGCCATCCGGATGGTCGCGCCCACGTCGACGAGCTGGGCGGAGAACCGGGTCGGGTCGCCCGGGATGCGGCCTGCCACCAGGCTGATGGTGGTACCCGAGGCCCGGTCCTCGTGCATCGTCTCGACGCCCTCCGCGATGGAGACCATGGCGTGCCGCGCCAGCGGACCCGACCAGGCGCCGTCAGGGCGCAGCTCCGCGTCGATGGCGGTGACCGCGGCACGGTTCGCCCACAGCACGGTGAGCGCCCCGGCGTTCTCCTCGGCGATGATGAGGCCGACGCGGGAGGCGACGAAGCCGCCGGTGATGAGCTGCGACACGCTGAGGGCCGTCCGCGCCGCCTGGCGTGCCTCGTACCGGGCGGCGATGAGCATGATCGTGATGACCGACAGCACGATCATGTAGAGCTCGACGACCAGCGCGAGCGACCACATCGGCAGGCCGCCGGATGCGAACGGACCCCCGCCCATGAGCGTGCACACGAGCACCGTCACCGAGGTGAGGAGCGATTGCGCGAGTGCGAACCGCACCGGGAAGCGGAACGCCGCCCAGACCGTGAACGCGAAGGGCAGGAACGACAGCGGCAGGGACATCCCGGGCACGAACACGAACGCCAGGGTGAAGGCGAGCACGCCCGTCTGCAGCACCATCTCGGGCGTGGACGCCTCGCCCGCGAACCGCGGCGGCAGGACGGCGAACGCACCGATGAGGAGTGTGGCCGCCATGTGCGACGCCGTCACGTGCAGCACCGTGTCGAGGTAGCCGAACCCGAGGGGCGTGCCGGTGGTGGCGGTCACGAGGGTCGCAGCGAAGACCCCCGCGAACGCGGCGCCGAGTCCCGTGGCGGTGATGAAGCGCAGCGCGTCGCGGGCCGTCCGCATCCGGAAGAACCGGCTGTTGCGGTGGAGCATCACCGATACCAGCAGCGCCTCCGCCGTGTTCGCGAGACCGAGGGTGACCGTCATCAGGATGTCCCGGCCCGCGATCGTGTTGCCGACGATCATCGCCACGAGCACGACCGCGAGCGCGGCCCACCGCCGATCCAGTCCTGCGCGCAGCACCAGCCAGACCGCGGCGCCCACAGCCGGCCACCAGGCCGCGAGGTCGGCGTCGGCGGGCTTCAGCCGGAACCCGCCGATGGCGAGTGCGATGATGAGCGCCGCGGCGACGATCCACGCCCACAGCGGAAGCGGGCGTGGGGCGGGATCGGCGACGTCAAGCCGTTCGGGTCGGAAAGCGCGCTCCATATACGCACCGTATACCGGCGATTCCACCGTGCCCGACGGCGGCGCGAAGATGCGCGCGGACGCCGCTCAGAGTACGTTCGGCATACGACATATCTTGGAGGGCCGGTGGCACACATTCTCGTCGTGGAGGACGACGCGGACGTTGCGGGACTGATCCGGTTGCGCCTGTCCTCGTCCGGTCACGAGGTCGCGATCGCCCCGGACGGGGAGGCAGGGGTCGCCGCCGCACGCGCGGAGGTGCCCGACCTGGTGATCCTGGACTGGATGATGCCGCGCAAGAACGGCATCGAGGTGTGCACCGAGCTGCGCTCCGACGACCGGTTCCTCGGCACGAAGATCATGATGCTGACCGCCCGTGCCAAGGACACCGATCGCGAGCGGGCGTTCTCCGCCGGCGTCGACGACTACGTCACCAAGCCGTTCTCGGCCCGCGAGCTGCTCTCCCGGGTCGAGCAGCTCGTCTGAGCCGGCGCAGCGTCAGTCGGCGTCGGCCGCGGCCTTCGCCTCGCGGCGGCGGGTGACGACCAGGCTCGCGATCGTCGCGACGGCGACGGTCGCGGCGATGAAGGTGAGCGAGAACCAGATCGGGATCTCGGGCGCCCATTCGACGCCCTCGCCGCCGTTGATGAACGGCACCTCGTTCACGTGCAGGGCGTGGAGCACGAGCTTGACGCCGATGAACGCGAGGATCACCGCGAGTCCCTGCGCGAGGTAGATGAGGCGCTGCAGGAGCCCGCCGACGAGGAAGTACAGCTGACGCAGGCCCATGAGCGCGAACGCGTTCGCAGTGAAGACGAGGTACGCCTCGTTCGTGAGGCCGTAGATCGCGGGGATCGAGTCGAGCGCGAACACCAGGTCGATGAACCCGATCGCGATGATCGTCAGCAGCATCGGGGTGACGAGCCGCCGCCCGTTCGAGACGGTCGTGAGCCGGTCCCCGTCGTAGGAGTCCGTGACGGGGAGGATGCGGCGGGCGATACGGACGAACAGGTTCTTCGTGGGATCGGGCTCGTGGCCGTGACTGGCGACCTGCCGCCAGGCGAGGAGGAGCAGCAGCGCGCCGAACACGTAGAAGACCCAGGAGAAGTTCTCGATGAGGGCCGCGCCCACGGCGATGAAGATGCCGCGCATGACCAGGGCGATGACGATGCCGATCATCAGCACCTTCTGCTGGTAGGCGCGGGGCACGGCGAAGCCGGTCATCACGATGAGGAAGACGAAGAGGTTGTCGATCGACAGTGCCTTCTCGGTGAGGTAGCCGGCGAAGTACTCGCCGCCGTAGGTCCAGCCGGACACGACGCCGACGCCGATGCCGAAGATCACGGCGAGGCCGATGTAGAACAGCGACCACCGCGCGGATTCCCGCACCGTGGGCTCGTGCGGTGTCCGCACGTGCGCGAAGAACTCGTAGACGAAGAACGCGATTGTCACGAGGATCGTGATGATCCAGACGAGGGGGGTGATGTGCACAGCGGCTCCTTGGGGCGTCGACAAGCGTCCCAAGGTCTCTTCCACCCGCTGATGCGGGCCGGCCGGCCGGGAGGCGATGACGCATCCGTACTGACGACGCAGCCGCGAGGGAATACTCCCCTTGCTTCGGACAAGCGTACGGCATCCGCTCAGGGATGCCGGTCGCGATGGATCAGTTCATGTGGTCGAGGACCGCGCGCTGGGCCTGCTCGAACGTGTCGAACGTGCCGATCTGCGCGGCCTGCCCGTCGCGGGCGAGGTAGCGGCGGCGCGAGGTGCGGTCGACCGACCCCAGGAACAGCCCGTCGGCTGATGCGACGTAGAACCCTCGGTCGACCTGCGCCCAGGTGGGGACGACGGATGCGGTGGTGCTCATGCGGTGGTGCTTTCGAGGAGGCGGTCAGGCTGCGACGGGCTGGCGCGCGGCGCGGACTTTCGGGGCGGGGGCTGCGACCTGCTCGTGCTCCTGGAGGTTGAGCGAGAGGTTGCCCGCGACGTTGGCCGACTTCGCGAGAGTGTTCAGCAGCTCCGGGTCGAGCGTCTCGGGCTCGGGCGAACTGAACACGAAGCGGAGCGGGATGGACTGCTGCACCCAGATCGACTCCCGGCCCTGAGGCCCGGTCCAGCCGAGGGTGAACGCCTCCCCGCGGCGGAGCTTCGTCGCCATCACGACCTTCACGTGGGCGAGCAGACGGTCCGGAATCTCGATCGGCGCGGAGTTCGTGCCGTAGAACAACTTCCCCATTGCAGTTTCCCTTCCTAGAGACTTCCGTCCTCAGAAACTACTCATTAAGCTAGCTTTATTGCAAACGGATAATCATGAGAGCCCCCTCATAAACTAGGATTCAAGAGCGATGTGGACTGAGATCGAGACGACGCCCTGGGATCACAGTGATCCCGTCGCCGCCCGCGGGCAGCGCGTGATGCACGCCCTGCGCAGATTCGAGCTGGCGGAAGCCGCCATGCGCGAGCGCAGCGCACGCACCATGCAGGTCACCGAGACCGAACTGCTCGCGCTGCGCCACGTCATCCGGATGCAGCGGGACGGCGTGCCCGTGACGCCCACGGACGTCGCCCACTACCTGCACACGAAGTCCGCTGCGGTCACGATCATGGTCGACCACCTGGAGGGCGCAGGGCACGTCGTGCGCAAACCGCACCCGCGGGATCGGCGCAGCCTGGTGCTCGAGGCCACTCCGGAGGCGCAGGAGCGCATCTCCGAGATCTTCGGCGCGATGTACGACACCATGATGGGTGTCGCACGGAGCCTGGACGAGGCGGAGGCCGCCCGTACGGTGCGGTTCCTCGACGACCTGGCGGACGCGCTCGACGGCTTCGTCGCCGACGGACAGCCGCGTCCCCGGCTGCACACCGCGGAGGTGATCGGCGCGGAGCGCACGTCGGACGACGACGACGCCGCCGATGCCGACACCGACGCCGGCTCAGGACACGCGCTGGCCTCCTGAGCCGACGGCTGCTCAGTCCTCCTGCTGCTCGGCGGGCTCGCCCCGCTCGTCGGCCGCTGCCTCACCCGCTGCCTCCGCGGGCACGCCCTCGGGGCGGATGAGTTCGCGCACCTCCGCCATGAAGCTGGCCAGCTGCTGCTGCTGCCAGCGCAGCTGCCGGGTGCGGTCCTCAGCGTCGCGCAGCACGCCGGTGGTGTGGCCGATGACGGTGTCGACGATCTTCTGCGCCTTGACCCGCGCGCGGTCGAGCGTGTCGCGGGCGCGGACCTGCGCGTCTGCCTCGATCTGCGCCGCCTGCGCGCGCATGAG
>JAEZSU010000296.1 GCA_023421635.1 Actinomycetes bacterium
CCGGTCGCGGCGCCCTGGAACGGCTCGATGTAGCTCGGGTGGTTGTGCGACTCGACCTTGAAGGTGACCGCCCAGCCCTCGCCGATGTCGACGACGCCGGCGTTCTGGCCCATCCCGACCATGAGGCGGGTCTTCATCTCCTCCGAGACCTTCTCGCCGAACTTGCGGAGGTAGATCTTGCTGGACTTGTAGGAGCAGTGCTCGCTCCACATGACGGAGTACATCGCCAGCTCGCCCGAGGTGGGGCGGCGGCCGAGGATCTCGCGGATCCGCTCGTACTCATCCGGCTTGAGCCCCAGCGCCGCGTACGGCTGCTCCTTGTCGGGGGTCGCGACCGCGTTCTCGACGGTGTCGGCGACGGGGCGCGCGGGGGTGGCGGTGTCGGTGGGGGTGGTCACGCGGCTGAGCTCCAGGGATCGCGGGTGCCGGACCCCCTCAGTGTAGTTGCGCCGCGCCTCCCTCCGCCCTCCCCCGTTCCGCCCTCCGCCCGCCGCGCCGCTCCCGTTCGGTTCACCCGTCGCGAATGTGGCGTCCGGCGCCGCGGGGAGCGACATTTGCGACGGGTGAACAGGGGTGAAGCGGCATGGGACGGGGGACGAAGGGTGCGAAGGGGGCGAAGGGCGGGGGTAGGGTCGGGGCGATGACCGACCCCCGCGAGATGCTCCTGGCGCTCGCCGCCGACGTCGACGGACGCCTCGAGCGGCTGGATGCGGACGAGCAGAGCCTGCGCCTCGACCGGGCCGACGGCACCGCCGACGACGAGCATGACCCTGAGGGCTCGACCCTCTCGGGCGAGTGGCAGCGGGTCGACGCGCTGCGGCGTGCGGCGCTCGCCGAACGCGCCGAGGTCACCGCCGCCCTCGAGCGTCTCGCCGCCGGCACCTACGGGGTGTGCGTCCGGTGCGGGGGCCGCATCCCGGTCGCCCGGCTCGAGGCCCGGCCCTTCGCCACGATGTGCGTCAGCTGCGCTGCGGCATCCGAGGGCTGAGCTCCACGGCGGATGCGGGACGCCCGCGCGTCAGCACGAGGGTCGCGAGCAGGAGCACGGCGTTGCCGCCGACGCTCACCCAGTCGCTCCAGCCGCCCCAGCCGGTGGGCAGGTCTGCGGTGAGGCGCACGAGCGCCGGGTCCCCTTCCTTGAGCAGGTAGGCGCCGACGTTCCATCCGGTGTGGAGGCCGAGGCCCAGCCAGATCGTGCCGGTGCGCACGTAGGCGAGGGCGAACGCGACCCCCGCGAGCACGAGGTGCAGGGCGTACGGGCCGGTGACGAGCGCCTCGCCGCGCGGGGCGTGGAACAGCACGAACAGGCCGGTGGAGAGGACGACCCCCATCCATGCCGACCGCGCGGGGACGAGGAGCGTGAACACGGCACCGCGGAACACCAGCTCCTCCGACGTCGCCTGGTACGCGGCGACGGCGAGTCCCGACACGACGACGAGCACCGCATCCGTCGCGTCGATCTGGACCGTGACCGTGCCGCCGCCGGCGATCCAGCGCACGCCGAACACCGCGAGGTACACGACGGCACCGGTGGCGAGACCCGCGAGGAGCAGCCCCCCGGCGGGGCGGCGGGTGGACAATCCCCATCGGGGCCGGTCCGCCGCCCGCGTGCGCCGGACGGCCCAGGCGACGAGCGCGGTGAAGAGCAGGGCCCCCGCGACGGCGGCGACGGGGCCGGGCAGCAGCGTGGCGAGGATCCACGGTGCCCACTGGCAGAGCGCCAGCGCGGCGAACATGAGGATGCGCTGCATCGCTGCTCCGTTCGGGTTCGGACGGCTCCCATCCTGGCGCGGCCGCCGGGAGGGTGCGAAACCGGGTCTTGTGCGATCCGGTCGCGAGGGCTAACGTGCAACCAAATGGTTGTACATCACGAACTCGACGACGCGGCGGTGGACCGGCTCTTCCGCGCGCTCGCCGACACCACGCGCCGCGACATCCTGCGACGCACCATCGAGGCGGAGCAGTCCGTCTCGGCACTCGCCGCGGCCTACGAGGTCTCCTTCGCGGCGGTGCAGAAGCACGTGGCCGTGCTGGAAGCCGCTGACCTGGTGATCAAACGCGCCGAGGGACGGGAGCGCCTCGTGCGCGCCCAGCCCGAGACGATCGCCCGGGCCCGGCACCTCCTCGCCGACTACGAGCAGCTGTGGCGCACCCGCATCCACCGTCTCGATGCTCTGCTGTCCGAAGAACCATGACCGGATGCGGCCCACGAGCGGCCGCATCCACGATCAATGAGGAAGCGACATGCCCGTCACCGACATCACGACCGATCCCGATGAGCTCACCATGACGCTCGTCGCCGACTTCGACGCGCCGCGCGAACGCCTCTGGCGCGCGCTGACCGACCCGCGACAGCTGGAGCGGTTCTGGGGCCCTCCCGGATGGCCTGCGACATTCACTGCCTTCGACTTCACCGTCGGCGGGTGGGCGCGGTACACGATGACCAGCCCGAACGGCGAGCACTCCCGCGGGGCGTGGGAGTTCCTCAGCATCGACGAGCCCGACGCCTTCGAGGTGCTCGACGCGTTCGTCGACGCCGACGGCGAGCTCATGGAGTCGATGCCGTCGATGCGGATGCGGTTCCTCGTCGAGGCGACCGAGACCGGCTCGCGCCTGGTCAACATCACGTACTTCACCTCCGTGGAGGCGCTCGACCAGGTCGTCGCGATGGGCGCGGTCGAGGGGTCGACGCTCGCCATGAACCAGCTGGACGCGGTGCTGCACGACCTGCGCGAGTACGCGGAGGGCAAGGGCACCCGCACCGAGCTCCTCGACGACACGCACGTGCGCATCACCCGGCTCGTCGACGGCCCGCAGGAGCTCGTCTGGCGCGCGCACACCGATCCCGACCTCATGCGGCGGTGGATGCTGGGCCCGGACGGCTGGGAGATGACCGTCTGCGAGATCGACCCGACCCCCGGCGGCCGGTACCGCTACGCATGGGCGCCGGTCGGGGACACCCCCGGTGAGCCCTTCGGCTTCGACGGCGAGACGCTCCTCATCGAGCCGGTGCGGCGCCTGGTCTCGACCGAGCACATGACCGGCACCGACTACCCGTCCACGACGAACGACCTGTCACTGTATGAAGAGGACGGCGCGACCCTCATCACGCTCCTCATCGAGTACCCCGACAAGGACACCCGCGACGCCGTGCTCGCCACCGGCATGACCGACGGCATGGAGGCGAGCTACACCCGGCTCGAAGCGGTCCTCACCGCGGTGTAGCCGCTGCGCTCCTCTCCTCCCGCATCCCACCGACCCCCCCAGGTCGACTTGTCTCAGATGTACGCGCCACGCTGCAGCGGGCGTACATCTGAGGCAAGTCGACCGCGTTTGTGCATGGTGTGGGATGCGGGGGAGGGATGCGGGGAGGATGCGCAGGGGCGCGTGCTAGGGTCGGGGTGGCGCTTCCGAGCGCCTGCGTCGTCGATACGCTGCCCCGGTCCGTGGACCGCTGGGCCTCTTCTCGAGCGGCGAACCGATGCGCGAATCCGCGCCGTCGCCCCACCCCGCGATCGACCCCCGATCGCGCCTTCCCGAAAGTCGCATCCCTATGCATTCGTTCCTCGACCTCGGCGTGCCCGCACGCCTGGCCGCCGTCCTGACCGCGTCCGGCAAGTCCGAGCCGTTCCCCATCCAGCAGAGCACGCTGCCCGACTCGCTCGCCGGCCGCGACGTGCTCGGCCGCGGCCGCACCCGCAGCGGCAAGACGCTCGCGTTCTCGCTGCCGATGGTCGCCCGGCTCGCCGACGGCCGCCGCGTCTCCGGCCACCCCCGCGGCCTCGTGCTCGCCCCGACCCGTGAGCTGGCGACCCAGATCGCCGCCACCCTCATCCCGCTCGCCGAGACCTCGGGCCTGCGCGTCACCACGATCTTCGGCGGCGTCAGCCAGAAGCCGCAGGAGCAGGCGCTGCGCGACGGCGTGGACATCGTCGTCGCCTGCCCCGGGCGCCTCGACGACCTGATGAAGCAGAAGCTCATCCACCTCGACCGCGTCGAGATCACCGTGCTCGACGAGGCCGACCACATGGCCGACCTCGGCTTCCTCCCCGTCGTGACCCGCATCCTCGGCGCGACCCCCACCGGCGGGCAGCGGATGCTGTTCAGCGCCACCCTCGACCGCGGCGTCGACGGGCTCGTCCGCAAGTTCCTGCAGAACGAGGTGCGTCACGAGGTCGACGAGTCGAGCGTGCCCGCCGCCGCGATGACCCACCGCGTGCTTCAGGTCTCGGATGACGCGAAGAACGAGCTCGTGCGCACGCTCGCCTCGGGCGAGGGACGCCGCATCCTTTTCACCCGCACCAAGCACCAGGCCAAGAAGCTGGCCAAGACGCTGACCGCTGCCGGCATTCCCGCCGTCGACCTGCAGGGCAACCTCTCGCAGAACGCGCGCGAGCGGAACCTCGCCGCGTTCGGTGCGCCCGTCGCCGAGGGCGGCGTGCGCGTGCTCGTCGCCACCGACGTCGCCGCCCGCGGTGTGCACGTCGACGGCGTCGAACTGGTCGTGCACGTCGACCCGCCGACCGAGCACAAGGCGTACCTGCACCGCTCCGGCCGCACGGCGCGCGCCGGCGCCGAGGGCACCGTCGTGACCGTGGTCACCCCGTCGCAGAAGCGGGACGTGTCGCTGATGCTGCGCCAGGCCGCGATCACCGCGGACTTCGAGCCCGTGGATGCGGCCCACCCCGCGGTCGCCGAGCTCGTCGGACCCGTCGCGGCGTACGTGAAGCCCGCACCCGTCGTGGCGCAGCCGCAGGGCTCCGGCCGCGGAGGCAACCGC
>JAEZSU010000311.1 GCA_023421635.1 Actinomycetes bacterium
GGGGGGGCCCCCCCCCCCCCCCCCCCGCGTCTGTTCCCCGGAGCACCATGACCGAATCGCTGACCATCACCGCCACGAGCGTCGACCCGGAGCTGCTGAACCTGCCCTGGAACGTCCCGCTGGGCGAGTGGCCGAGTTCCGCCATCGTCTCGCTGCCGAAGGGGCTCTCGCGCCACCTCGTGCGCTTCTCGAGCCTGTCCGGCAAGGTCGTCGCGGTGAAGGAGACCACCGCCGAGATGGCGCGACGCGAGTACGACATGCTGGGCAACCTCGCCCGGCTGGACGTGCCGTGCGTCGAGCGAGTCGCGGTGATCGCCGGGCGCACCGAGCCCGACGGCACCCCGCTGCCGGCGGCCCTGGTCACCGCGCACCTGAAGTTCTCGCTGCCCTATCGTGCACTGTTCACCCAGGTGCTGCGCCCGCACACCGCGGCACGCCTCGTCGACGCGCTGGCGGTGCTGCTAGTGCGCCTGCACAACGTCGGCTTCTTCTGGGGCGACGTGTCGCTGTCCAACACGCTGTTCCGGCGTGACGCCGGCTCGTTCGCCGCCTACCTCGTCGACGCCGAGACCGGAGAGCTGCACGAGTCCGGGCTCACCCCGGGGCAGCGTGCGCACGACCTCGACGTCGCGCGCACGAACATCGCCGGCGAGATCATGGACCTCGCCGCCGGCGGCCGGCTCGAGGGCGGCGTGGATGCGGTCGCGATCGCCGACGGCATCGTCTCGTCGTACCACTCGCTGTGGGGCGCGCTGACCGACAAGGAGACCTTCTCGGTCGACGAGACGTGGCGGATCACCGAGCGGGTGCAGCGGCTGAACGCGCTCGGCTTCGACATCGACGAGATGTCGATCCAGACCACCCCCGACGGCACGACGGTGTCGATCCAGCCGAAGGTCGTGGATGCGGGGCACCACCAGCGCCGCCTGCTGCGGCTGACGGGCCTGGACGTGGAGGAGAACCAGGCACGGCGACTGCTGAACGACCTGGACGAGTTCCGTGCCCGCACCGCCCGGGTGAGCGAGGACGAGGAGATGGCCGCGCACGAGTGGCTCACCCGCGTGTTCGAGCCGGTCGTGAAGGCCATCCCGTTCGAGCTGCGGAGCAAGCTGGAGCCGGCCGAGGTGTTCCATCAGGTGCTGGAGCACCGGTGGTACATGTCGCAGGCGCGGGGGCGTTCGGTGCCGCTCGCCGAGGTGCTCACGAGCTACATCGACGACGTGCTGCGCCACCGCCGTGACGAGGCGACGGTGATGGGCCCGCCCACCGAGACGATGTCGATCCCGGTGATCCGCGGCGACGCCGAACCCGAGGTCGACGAGGACGAGGACATCGACTGGCGCGACCTGGTCTGACCCGCGGGGTCAGTAGCCGACGGTGAAGCGGTCGCGCACGTGCGCGGGGGTCTCGATCTCGTCGACGATCGCGACGGCGAGGTCGGCGCCGGAGAGGTTCGACTGGCCCGCGTCGTCGACGACGAGCACGTCGCCGCCGGTCCGGTAGGTGCCGGTGCGCTCCCCCGGGTTGAAGGAGCCGAAGCCGCCCGCCGGGTGCACGTAGAACCAGTCGCGGCCGGATGCGTCCGCCTGCAGGTCCTGCAGGATGCCGAGGGCCTCGAGCGACTCCGCCTTGTAGTCGGCCGGGAACTCGGGCGTCTCCACCAGCAGCGGCCCGCCCGGGGTGTCGTGGCTGCCGCCGGCACCGCCGACGATGCCGAGGCGCACGGTGCCCGGCAGCACGGAGTTCAGTTCCGCGATGGCGGGCCGGACCTTGCCGAGCATGTCCCCGCGCGGCGCGACGGCGGAGACCACCACGTCGACGCCCTGGAGCTGCGTGACGAGGTCGGGCACGTCGAGCAGCGACGCCTCCACGTAGGTCGCGCCGGGCACGCGTTCGGCGGCCATGTTCCGCGCGATCGAGAGGACCGTGTGGCCCCGGTCGACCGCTTCCTTCACGATGTGGCGGCCGGCGTATCCGGTGCCGCCGAGCACAGCGATGACAGCCATGGTGTTCCCTTCGTCGTGTCCTTGCACTCTAGAGCCCACAGCGCCGAGCATGCGCCCGCACGCGCGTCACACCAGGATCTGCACCGGATTCTCGATCCGTGCGACGAAGGCGGCGAGCCACTGGGCAGCCAGCGCACCGTCGAGCACCCGGTGGGCGGCGGAGAGGGTCACCGTCATGACGGTCGCGGCGGTCAGCGAGCCGGCGGCGGCCACGACCGGCTGCCGTGACGCGGCGCCCACCGCGAGGATCCCCGAGTGCGGCGGATTGATGATCGCCGAGAACGACCGGGTGCCGTACATTCCCAGGTTCGACACGGAGAACGACCCGCCCTCGAGCTCGTGCTGCTTCAGTCGTCCCTCGCGGGCGCGCGCGGCGAGGTCCCGCACCACCGCGCTGAGCTCGCCGATCGACAGCCGGTCAGCACCCCTGACGACCGGGGTGAGCAGTCCGGACGGCACCGACACCGCCACCGCGACGTCTACGCCCGCGAACCGGCGCGTCGCATCCTCGGTCCAGATCGCGTTCGCCTCGGGGACCGCGCGCAGCGCGCCGGCCACCGCCTTCACCACCAGGTCGTTGACCGAGATCCGGTCCTCGCGCCCCTCGTTGATCCGGCTGCGGAGGGCGAGGAGGTCGTCCACGCGGCAGTCCGCGGTGAGGAAGAAGTGCGGGATCGTGGTGGTCGACTCGGTCAGCCGCCGGGCGATGGCGCGCCGCATCCCGGTGTGGGGGATGTCCTCGAACGTCGCGGTCTGCTCGGGCGCGGCGCGGGGAGGCTCGGCCGCAGGCTCCGAGGCCTGCGCGAGATAGCGGTCCAGATCGCGCCGGACGATGCGCCCGTGCGGGCCGGATCCCGGGATGCGGGAGAGATCGAGGTTCTGCGCCTGGGCCAGCCGACGCACCAGCGGCGACGCGAACACCCGCCTGCCCGGCTCCGCAGGCGTGGGGGCGGGGGCCGGTG
>JAEZSU010000136.1 GCA_023421635.1 Actinomycetes bacterium
GCCGCGTGCGGGGCACACCGGTCGCGGTGGTGGGGCGGGCGGCGCTCGGCCAGCTGCTCCGCCGCGGGGTGACCGGCGTGCGCGACATCGGCGGCAACGAGGTGTTCGACATCCGCACCCGGCTCGATCAGACGGTCCGCTTCGTCTGACCCCGAACCGGGGTAGCGTGACAGCGTGGACCCGGCAGCCTGGACCTTCGTCATCCTGGCGGGCGCGATCATCGCGTTCCTGTCCGCGAAGGTGCCGCTCGAGGTCGTCGCCGTCGCAGTCCCCATCGCGCTGTGGGCGACCGGCGTCCTGACCCTCCCGGAGGCGTTCGCCGGCTTCGGCGACCCCACCGTGCTGTTCATCGCGAGCCTGTTCGTGGTCGCCGCCGCGCTCGATGCGACCGGCTGGACCACGGTCGCCGGGCGTGCGGTCGTGGCGCGCGCGGGCGACCGCAGGGTGCACATCCTGCTGCTGATCGGCGTGCTGGTGAGCATCCTCACCGCGTTCATCAGCATCAACGGCGCCGTCGCCGCGCTCGTCCCGGTCGTGGGCGTCATCGCCACGCGCGCGGGCCTGCCGGTGTCGCAGCTCATGATCCCGCTCGCGTTCATGGGCTCCGCCGCATCCCTGCTCACCCTCACCGGCACCCCGGTGAACGTCGTCGTCTCCGAGCTCGCCGCCGAGACCGGCGGGCGCGGCTTCGGCTACCTCGAGTTCGCGCTCGTCGGGCTGCCGCTGCTGGCGGTCGCAGTGGCGGTCATCGTGCTCCTCGGGCCCCGCCTGCTGCCCGCCCACGAGCCCGCCCCCGCGCCCGCGCCCACCGAACGGGCCGAGGAGACGATGTCGCTCGTGCCGGAGGTGGTGCGCACCGGCGAGATCCGCCTGCCCCGCGGCCGCGGCCGGCTGCCGGGGACACGGCTGGTGGGTCTGCAACCCGGCGCCCGACGGACGCTCGTGATCGCCGTCCTCATGATCGTGCTCCTGGCCACCGGCCTGGTCCCGCTCGCGATCGCGGGGCTCCTCGCGGCCGGCGCGATCGTCGTCACGCGGGTGCTCGACCTGGACCGGCTCTACCGGTCCATCTCCTGGACCACCCTCATCCTCATCGGCGGCATGATCCCGCTCTCGGGGGCGTTCCTCGACACGGGCGCGGCCGACCTCGTCGCGCAGTGGATCCGCGGCGTCGTCGGGGACACTGCGCCGCACATCGCCCTGCTGGTGCTGTGCCTGGTCGTCATGGTGCTCGGGCAGTTCATCTCCAACGTCGCCACCGTGCTGATCGTGGCGCCCGTCGCGGGCGCGCTGGCGGAGGGGATGGGCGTCAGCGCGCTGCCGTTCCTCATGGGCCTCACCGTCGCCGGCGCCGCCGCGTTCCTCACCCCCGTCGCGACCCCGGCGAACCTCATGGTGATGGCCCCCGGCGGCTACCGGTTCGGCGACTACTGGCGGCTCGGCCTGCCGCTCATGCTGGTGTTCCTGGCCGCGGCGGTGCTCTACGTGCCGCTCGTCTGGCCGTTCTGACCCCGCCGGCGGCGCACCCGGGTGCATCGTCGTGGCACGCTGGGTGCGTGATCACCGACGAGGCGCACGGGTTCCTGCGCGAGTACCACCTGGCGACGCTGTCCACGCTCGGGCGGGACGGCCGCATCCATGCCGTGCCGGTCGGGTTCACCTGGGAGGACGGGATCGTCCGCGTCATCGGCTCTCGCGGCACGCAGAAGTTCCTGAACGCCCACCGCGCCGGCCGCGCGAGCGTCTGCAGCGTCGACGGGGGACGCTGGATCAGCTTCGAAGGGCCGGCCAGGGTGCTCGAGGACCCGGATGCCGTCGCCCACGCGGTGGCGCTGTATGCCGCCCGCTACCGGCAGCCGGCGCCCAACCCTCGCCGCGTCGTGCTCGAGATCCGCGTCGAGCGGGTGCTGGGCTCGCCCGCGTTCCGCGCCTGAGCACGGCTCAGACCAGCCCCCAGAGCTCCAGCGGGTGCGTGAGCCGCCACCACGGGCTCGGGCCCGCCACCTCGCCCGCGAGCACGAGGTCGACCGCGACGGAGTCCTTCGGGCCCCGCGCCGTCAGCGTCCCCACCCGTGCTCCCTCGTCGCGGGCGTCGCCGAGGGAGAACTCGGTGCTGGTCTCGGCGACGGCCCCGTTCCACAGCACCACGCTCGCGTCGGCGCCGGTCACGATCGCCACCGGGTCGCCCCACCGCGTCTCGACCTGCCCCACGGTGGTCCCGGCCGTCACGCTCGGCTGCAGCTGCAGTTCCTGCTCGACCTGGGCGAACAGGGCGCGGGTCGCCGCGTCGCGGGTCGCCCCGTCGGGCTGACCCATGGCGTCGGCGAACACCCGCACCGTGGTCCCGCCCACCGCGACCTCTTTGGCCGCCAGGAGGTTGTACTCGTCCAGGGTGCCGGTCTTGATCCCCAGCACGCCGGGGTCGGCCAGGAGCGGGTTGGTGTTGCGCACCTCGCCGGCACCGGGCAGCTCCACGGCCGGGGTGCGCACGATCTCGGCGATGACGGGGTTCGCCAGCGCGCGCTTCCCGAGTGCGAGCAGGCCCTCGGGCGTCCCGGTGTTGCCCTCGTCCATCCCGCTCGGTTCGACCACGCGCACCCCCTCGATGCCGTGCTGTGCCAGCCAGGCGTTCGCGGCGGAGGCGTAGACCCGGTCGGTGGGCCAGAAGGTGCTCGCGAGCCGGTCGGCGTAGTTGTTCGCCGAGCCGATCAGCATGCCCTGCAGCATCTGGTACTGGGTCATGGTGCCGCCGACGGGCACATCGAGCGCGGACTCGCCGCCGGCGAGATCCGCGCGGTAGGCGGCGCGGTCGGCGCTGGTGAACTGGAAGACCCGGCCCTGTTCGCCGGGCGCGAGCGGCGCCTGCTCGAGGACGAGCAGCGCGGTCACGACCTTCGTGATGCTCGCCATCGGCATCGCGTCCCCGGAGGATGCCACGGCGGGTCCGACCCCGTCGACGACGACCGCCGCGCTGCCTTCGGCAGGCCACGCCGGGGCGGCAGCCGCCGCAGGCACCGCCTGGACCGAGATCGGGGTGACGGTCGGGGCGACCGCGTGCAGCGGCCACAGCAGCACGCTGCCGCAGTAGACCAGCACGAGGGTGAGGATGAGGCCGAGCGGCACCAGCACGCCCGGTCGCCACGGCGACCGACGGGGTGCGCGGGCGAGCAGGTCGGCGGCGACCGGGGTGTACCCGTGCGCCTGCGCGGTCAGCTGCAGCTGCGGTGCGGAACGGGCAGCGACCGCGCGTTCGTCGACCCAGGCG
>JAEZSU010000367.1 GCA_023421635.1 Actinomycetes bacterium
GTGAGATCCACAGCGTCCTAGGCTAACCGGCGATCCGCCGCCGTGGGCCGATGCGTCGCAGGATGACGAATCCGATCGCGGCGCCCAGCGTGTTCGCCACGAGATCGCGCACGTCCGGGACACGGTCGACGAGCCAGATCGCCTGGATCGACTCGATGCTCCCGCTCAGTGCGAGGCCGACCGGGATCGCAGCCCACCGCACCCGCGGTGGGAGCCAGCACGCCGCGAGGAGGCCCGCCGGCACGAAGAGCACGATGTTCGCGCAGAATTCCAGCACCTCCGCGGTGATCCACGCGGTGACCGGCCATCGCGAGAACGCGTCGGCGACGGTCCGCATGACTCCGCCGGCGCCCTCCGGCTGCGGGCCGAGGGTCAGGGACCCGAGCACTGCCAGGTAGCACAGCGAGAGCGCCGCGAGCAGGATGCGGCCACGCACCGTGCGCGTGACCGCATCCGCCACGTCAGTGCGTGTCCTCGGCCTCGATCTCGCTGCGGTCGCCCGACCACAGCGTGTGGAACGTGCCGGCCTTGTCGGTGCGGCGGTAGGTGTGCGCACCGAAGAAGTCCCGCTGTCCCTGGATGAGCGCGGCGGGGAGGCGCTCCGCACGCAGCCCGTCGTAGTACGCCAGCGACGATGCGAATGCGGGGGCGGGGATGCCGGAGGCGGCGGAGCGCGTGACGATCTCGCGCCAGGCGTCCTGCGCCCGGCCGAGCGCCTCGACGAAGTACGGCGCGGTGAGCAGCACCGGCAGCCCGGGGTCGGCGTCGTACGCCTCGGCGATGCGGTTGAGGAACTGCGCGCGGATGATGCAGCCGCCGCGCCAGATCTTCGAGACCGCGCCGAGGTCGATGTTCCAGCCGTACTGGGCGGCGCCCGCGCGGATCTCGTCGAAGCCCTGCGAGTACGCGACGATCTTCGAGGCGTAGAGCGCCAGGCGCACCTGCTCGATGAACGCGTCGGGGTCGGCGACGGTCAGCTCGCCGCTCGGGCCGGGCAGGCCCGCGGCGGCGTCGCGCTGTGCGCGGTGGCTCGAGAGCGAGCGTGCGAACGTGGCCTCGGCGATCCCGGAGACCGGCACGCCCAGGTCGAGGGCGGTCTGCACGGTCCACGCCCCGGTGCCCTTGGCGCCCGCCTCGTCGACGATGACGTCGACGAGCGGCTTGCCGGTGGCGGCGTCGGTCTGGCGCAGCACCTCGGCGGTGATCTCGATGAGGTAGCTGTTGAGCTCGCCCGCGTTCCATTCGGTGAAGATGTCGGCGATCTCGGCGGGGGTCTTCCCGGTGCCGCGACGGATGAGGTCGTACGCCTCGCCGATGAGCTGCATGTCGGCGTACTCGATGCCGTTGTGCACCATCTTCACGAAGTGGCCGGCGCCGTCGTGGCCCACGTGGGTCACGCACGGCTCGCCCTCGGCGACCGCGGCGATCGAGCGCAGGATCGGTCCGAGGGTGACCCAGGAGGCGTCGGGGCCGCCGGGCATGAGCGACGGGCCGTTGAGCGCGCCCTCCTCGCCGCCGGAGACGCCCATGCCGACGAAGTTGAAGCCGGCCTCGCGGACCGTCTGCTCACGGCGGATCGTGTCGGTGAACAGCGCGTTGCCGCCGTCGACGATGATGTCGCCCGGCTCGAACACGCGCATGAGCTCCTCGATCACCGCGTCGGTGGGACGGCCCGCCTTGACCATGATGATCGCGGTGCGCGGCACCGTGAGGGATGCGGCGAACTCCTCGTACGAGAACGCCGGGACGAACTCGGCCTCCGGGTGCGCCGCCACCAGTTCGTCGGTCTTCGAACGGGAGCGGTTGAACACCGCCACCGTGTTGCCCTCGCGCGAGGCGAGGTTGCGGGCGAGGTTCGAACCCATCACCGCGAGTCCGACGACTCCGATGTTGGCTGTGGCTTCCGGCACGGGCACTCCTGTTCAGGCAGGGGGAAGGGAAGGACGAAGGGGGATACTCACAGGGTAGTCCCGCACAGGCCGCCCGAACGTGGAGACTGAGGTCATGACGCATCCGGAACCGGTGGTGCTGGCGCTCGACGTGGGGACGACGAGCACGAAGGCGGGCGCCTACACGACCTCCGGCGGCCTCGTCGCCGCCGCATCCTCGGGGTACCGGCTCCGCACCCCGCAGCCCGGGCACGCCGTGCAGGATGCGGGGGAGATCCTGGATGCCGTCTTCGACGCCGCGCGCCGGGTGGTCGACGAGGTGGGCGCCGCGCGTGTCGCCGGTATCTCGTTCTCCTCGCAGATGCACAGCCTGCTCGGCCTGGACGAGGCGTACCGCCCGCTGACCCCCGTGCTCACCTGGGCCGACACGCGTGCCGACGCGCAGGCCGAGGCGCTGCGTGCGGGCGACCGCAGCCTGGCGCTGCACCATCGCACCGGCACGCCCGTGCATCCGATGTCGCCCCTGTGCAAGCTCGTCTGGTTCCGCGAGGCCGACCCGGCGCTGCATGCGCGGGTGCCGTTCTGGGCCGGGATCAAGGACTGGCTGCTCGTCCGGCTGTGCGGCGCGTTCGTCGTCGACCACTCGCTGGCGTCGGCCTCAGGGCTCCTCGACGTCCACACGCTCGCGTGGGATGCGGAGGCGCTGGAGCTCGCGGGGGTGACCCCGGCGCAGCTGCCGACGCTCGTGCCCACCCGGCATGTCCTCGACGGTCTCACCCCGGCGGCGGCCGAGCGGCTCGGGCTGCCCACGGC